>JBBQPP010000254.1:0-6065 GCA_038217255.1 Bacteroidales bacterium
AAGGGAATTGACCGGAAGTATTTATGTGGTTTCAACTGTAAAACCAACAAATCAAACTGCTTTGGATTTTATGGCTTTTTTAACCATTGAAGGCCAGGATAATATCAAAAAGTCAGGGTTCAGCATACTTTCAAGTGCCGAAAAAACAGCAAATATGCTTGCTTTGGCAAATGTTGTTGAATCATCTGCACCCGCGAATAAAGCACCCATTTCAACATTGGGATGGATATTGATTTTCGGCGCATTTGGAGTAGTTGTTTTGCTTATTGTCTTTTTCGGTTTTAAATACAGCAACAAGGAACTGATTGAAAGCGAAAATATTGAAATGGCTCAAGCATTTAGTGAGAATTCAATTTTGGCCCCACGTGGATTATTTTACGACAAAACACATACATGGGCATATATGGAACAGAATGGGTTGGTAAAAATCGGGATTGATGATTTTTTAAAACATGTAGTTGGCACAATAACCCAACTTAAAATGAATGTTCCGGGAGAAAAGATTCGGAAAGGTGAAAAAATTCTGACGATTATCCGCGACGGAAAACAACTGAACCTTTATTCCCCAATTACAGGAGTCATCAGAAACCAAAATGAGTACTTGTCGTCAACTCCTTCAAAAATAAACGATTCTGCTTTTATCGATAATTGGGTTTACCAGATTGAGCCGGCAAACTGGGCGAGAGATATGAATTTTATGTTCCTGATCGATAAATACCGGGAATGGTTGAAAGAAGAATTTGCAAGGTTGAAAGATTTTATGGCAAACTCTGCAAACTCAAACCAGCTTGTATATCAGCACATTGTTTTGCAGGATGGAGGAGAACTCAAAGATAATATTCTGGCCGATCTTGGCCCTGAAGTATGGGAAGATTTTCAAACCCAGTTTATTGACACATCGAAATAAAAAACCAAATAAACCTTAGTAAAAACCATTTAAAGATTAAAGTTGTGAGCATAAATCGACGTGATTTTTTTAAAACAATAGGGATTACCGGCATGACCATTATTGGTATGAATGCCAGCGGGTCTCCTGAGCCGGGAGAAAACGAACCCGAATTCCATGGAATATTGTATGATTCAAATATTTGTGTAGGTTGCCTGACCTGTGAAGCTGCCTGCGCCGAAGCCCACGGTTTGCCAGTGCCAACCGATGAACTTGTAGCTGGGAAAGTCCGAAAAACCAGCGAAACCCAGCGCTGTGCAATAAATGCAATAAGCACCGAAAATGGCGAAATTTATGTACGAAACCAATGTATGCACTGCAATGAACCAGCCTGTGCCGCGGCCTGCCTCACGCAAGCCATGTTCAAAACCAAAGAAGGGCCTGTAATTTGGCGCGGCGATAAATGTATGGGTTGCCGCTACTGCATGGTTTCATGCCCCTTCGATGTTCCAAAATTTGAATACCACAGCGCCAACCCAAAAATTCAAAAGTGCGACATGTGTTATGACAGGATTATCAAAGGCGAACAACCTGTTTGTGTTGAAGCTTGCGGTGGTGCATTGTTTTATGGAACCCGCCGCGAACTGATTGCTGAAGCAAGGAAAAGGATTGCCGAAAACCCTGAACTTTATGTTGACAAAATTTATGGCGAAACCGTTGCCGGGGGAACCGGATATTTATACCTCTCGCCCGTACCTCACGAACAACTTGGGTTCGACACAAGGATACAAAATTCGTCATATCCAGCTTTAACAAAGGGATTCCTGTATGCCGTTCCTTCTGTTTTTGTACTTGTACCTACTTTGCTGCTTGGCATTCACAAAGCAACCAAATCAAAACAAACCAAAGAAGAAGATCATGAATAGTCAGACAATATCAATTTCAAATGAAAAACAAGGGCAATCAACCTGGCAGTTTTTTCTCAGCGAACTAAAACCCCGTGGAAAATGGTTCACCTGGTTCAACGTAATTTCAATTCCAACAATTATTGTAGGAATAATCATCATAGTCATACGATTTGTTAACGGGATTGGCGCAGTTACAAACCTCACGCAGGAAGTTCCCTGGGGACTTTGGATTGGTTTTGACGTTGTAACCGGGGTTGCATTTGCCGGTGGCGCATACATTTTAACATTCATGGTTTACATTCTGAACCTTGAAAAGTACAAACCAATTGTCAGGGTAACAGTATTGAACGGTTTTTTGGCCTACCTTTTTTATGCAGGTGCGCTTTTGCTCGACCTTGGCCGTCCGTGGAATGTTATTAATCCAATCATCGGAAACAGTTTCGGAACAAGTTCTGTTCTGTTCCTTGTTGCGTGGCATTTCCTGCTTTATATGTTGGCTGAATTGCTTGAGTTTTCGCCGGCGATTGCCGAATGGCTTGGCGCACGAAAAGCGAGAAGAATCCTTTCGGGGATGACACTGGCCGCTGTTATTTTCGGGATTACTTTATCAACTTTGCACCAGTCGGGATTGGGAGCGCTTTATTTAATGGCAAAAGTAAAAATCCACCCGCTTTGGTATTCCGGTTTCATTCCGGTGCTTTTTCTTGTTTCCAGTGTATTTGCCGGACTTTCGATGGTAATTTTTGAAGGGTCGATCAGTCATAAAGTTTTCTCCGACCAAATCAGTAAAAAAAACCACCACGCACACAATGGAATCCTTCACGGCTTGTCGGGTATTTGTGCGTTTGCCATGTTTGCTTACCTATTTTTGCAAATCCTGAATTTCATTCACAATAAAAACTGGGTTTACATAAATTCACCAATGGGATACTGGTTTTTGCTTGAAATGATCGGTTTTGTGCTTCTACCAATGCTCCTGTATTTTTACAGTTACCGAAAAGCCAACATTTTAACCATACGAATTGCCGCAGTGATTACAATGCTTGGCATTATCCTGAACCGCCTCAACGTAACTGTAATTGGTTTTCGGTGGGATGCTGCGGTTCATTACGTTCCCTCGTGGATGGAATTTGTTGTAACACTCACAATTATTTTTATCGAAATCTGGATTTTCAGATGGATAATTAACCGGATGCCGGTTTTGAGGGAATCGCCCGATTGGGCAAAAGATGATAAACATTAATCTTTTAAAAATATAATATCATGGAAGGATTTACTTACACCAACATTTTTGAAACGAAAGGGATTGAATACCTTGTTGTCATTGCGTTTTTTGCAATTCTGATTCCTTTTTGGCTGATACTAAACCGAAAAACAAAAGTATCACAGTTGGTTTCAAAAACATCCGGATTAATAACAATCAATTCAATCCGAATTCCTCAGGGTATATTTTTCAGTAAATATCATACCTGGGCTCATCTTGAAGCTAACGGTGATGCAAAAGTGGGAATCGATGACTTGCTAATGCATATTACGGGAAATGTAAGAATTGAAAACATTAAAAAGCCGGGAGAGATAATTAAAAAAGGTGATTTATTGACAAGGATTATCCACAATGGAAAAAATCTAAATGTTTTTTCGCCCGTTTCAGGAGAAATAACGGCTACCAACACAATGATAGCTGACAATCCGGAACAAATAAAAGATGATGCGCTCCGGCAGCTATGGATTTATAACATAAAACCAACCAACTGGAAAGCTGAAACCAATAACTACTATCTGGCCGATGAAGCAACAATCTGGATGCTCCAGGAATTGACCAGGATTAAAGATTTTCTGACATCAGCAGTTGCCAAATATATTCCTGAACCGATGGGAATTGTGTTACAGGATGGTGGAGAACTGATGGATCAACCACTTACCGAATTACCGGAAGAAGTTTGGAACGATTTTCAAAAGGAGTTTTTAAGCTGAGAATTAAGTACACAGTATTAAGTACTGAGTACAAAATACAAAGTATCTGGGTTTAAGTTACAAATATCAAAAAACCAGTGTCAAGAATCCAGCATCGATTGCATTTTTTCATAAACCTTGTTTTATGCGGTGTGGAATTCACATCGCATAAACTGTTTTAAAGCGCAAATGACAGTCAATAATTTTCAAAGGTTGTTCGCATAACATAGCTAAACAATAGCGTTCCTGATTAATTTAAACTAATTTTATGGTCAAAATCAACTTAAGCTTTTTCTCATGTTTTGGTCAAAAAATAGTGAAAAGAAAAACCGGATTGTTTCGCCAATTAAAAGTCGGTATGTAAAATTTCAATCATCAATTTACGGCCGTGTTGTTTTTATCTTCACACTTTCTTCTGTTTTTCTTTTTGTTTCCTTTGGTGTTGTATTTCGCTCTGTGAATGAAAATTACATGAAATCGGTTATCAGCGAAAACGGCAATAACATTGGGTTTCTTGTTGAAAGTGCGCTATACAAAGCGATGCTTGAAAATGACCAGTCGAGCCTACAGGAGATTTTGGATCAGATAAATTCAATGTCGGGGATTGACAATGTCAGCATGTACGACAGCAACAACAACCTTGCATACACTTCAATTTTAGACGAATCGACAAATCACAGCGACCCCGATTGTATCAGTTGCCACGAAGATTTAAACAAAATGTTTTCGCCCAACGAAAAATCATACCGCATTGTAGATGCAAACAGTGAATGTGTGATGAATCCCAAAAACGGGAACGTTCGGAATTTGCTCGTTAAGTCGCCCATTTTAAACAACCCGTCCTGTTCAACAACCGATTGCCATGCCCACAGTCCTAATGAAAAAGTACTCGGCTCGCTCATCATAAAAATGCCATTGCAAGGACTTGACAATGCGCTCAAAGAATCGACAACCGACTATTTTTTGCTGGCTTCCATACTCACTTTTTTTCTCATCATGTTTTTGATTTTTTTCACTAATAAAAAAATAAAATCGCCACTGAATGAAATCATTAAAGCCAGCGAAGCAGTTGCACGGGGCGATAAAAGCAAACGCTTGCCCGTAAAAATCGATCAACTTTCGGATATGCGATTGGTTTCGATTGCTTTTAATGAAATGCTCGACAACTTGCAAACCGCCACTTTGGAACTCGAAAACTGGTCGCAGCAATTGGAATATAAAGTTCAAAAGAAATCAGAAGAGTTGGGGCATGTGCAAAACGAGCTGATCAATATTGAACGCATTGCATCGCTGGGCAAATTATCATTGTCGGTAGCCCACGAAATCAACAATCCACTTTCAGGTATTTTGGTTTATGCTAAGCTGATCCATAAACAATTGAGTAATCAGAATTTGAATCAGGATAAAATAAACAACATGCTGAAAAATTTAAAGCTGATTGAAAGTGAAACCAAACGTTGCGGAGATATTGTAAAAGGATTGCTTGATTTTTCAAGAAAGGGGCAGGATGGCTTTGAGCAAAAACACGTGGACGAAATTTTGAAGGATACATTTGATTTGCTGGAACATACAATGAAAATAAAAGACATTCATTTCATTTCTGATTTATCGGCAAAAAAAGATCTAATTTCATGCAGCCCCAATCAAATCAAACAAACCTGTCTGGCAATTTTTGTAAACGCCACCGAAGCTGTTGGCGAAAATGGAGAAATCACAGTCAGGACAATGAATCAGGACGAAAACCAAATCAGGATTGAAATTTCTGATAACGGTGTTGGGATTGCCGAAGAAGATATTCCACATATTTTTGAACCATTTTTTTCGACAAAAACAAAAACCAGCGGCATAGGACTCGGTTTGTCTATTGTTCACGGGATAATACAAAGCCACAACGGGAAAGTCGAAGTAAAATCGAAACGCGGAATCGGAACCACCATTTCCATAATATTGCCATTAATACAGACATAATATTTTATGACCATGCCAAAAAAAATTTCAATACTAATCGTTGACGATGAAAGCTCCGTGCGGGATTCGTTGTACAACTGGTTTATCGAAGATGGTTTCCATGTTGCCGTTGCCGAAGACGCCAGGAAAGCGCTGATGATCCTTGAATCGGAAAGTTTTGATATTGTGCTTTCGGATATCAAAATGCCCGGGATGGACGGTTTGCAAATGCTTTCGCGGATAAAGGAGATAAGAAAAGATTCGATTGTAATTATGATGACAGCATTTGCTACTGTTGAAACCGCGGTGCAGGCTTTAAAAGATGGCGCTTTCGATTATGTAACAAAACCTTTCGATCCCGATGATTTGTC
>JBBQPP010000255.1:0-6037 GCA_038217255.1 Bacteroidales bacterium
AATACCACCGGGTGCTGCAACCCAGGGTTCCAGGATCCCTGTTTTTTCATCTTTTAGAAAGGCCTTGATTTCAGCATCTTCCAGAAGGCTTTTTACAACACCGGTTTCCCAGGTTGTACCTGCAAAAATCATAATGGAATCCGATTCATTGTTTGTTTTCATGATATTGATTTTATTGAATATTATTTCAATAATAAATTGACTGAAACAGATTATCAATCTACAAACTAAACAAATGCAATGACAATTGGTTTACCCGTTCAACTTGTTCCAGTTGCCGGATTGTTTCGTTGTTATTTCCAGGTTCGCTTTTCTCATTCATCAATTTTTAAGAACGGGTTGAAAGCAATTTCCCACAAATTTCCATCCGGGTCGGCAATATAACTGCTGTAACCGCCCCAGAAAACCTTTTGCGGTTCTTTAATAATTTGAATACCTTTTTCTCTAAAGTTCCGAATTAAAGTGTTGACTTCTTCTTCGCTCCTTGCATTGTATGCAACTGTAAAACCTTTAAAACCGCTTCCATTGGCATCAATTGCAGCATCTTTTGCCAATTCATGCAGTGGATATAATGCAAGTGAAATGCCGTTCAATTCATAAAAAACAATATCGCCGCTACTCATTTCCGAGCGTTTCCAGCCAAATTTATTTTCGTAAAATTCGATGGAAGTATTCAAATCTGCAACTCCCAGAGTGATAAAAGTGATTCGCTGTTCCATTTTATTTTTCGACTACAATTTCATATTTGCCAAGCAATCCCAAAACCTCAGGTAGCGCAAATTTTGCCTTTTTTATACGATTGATTTCAGGGTCGATTGCATATTTGAAAGAAGTCCTGAAATCTGCTTTTTCAAGATTTGTATTTTCAAAAGTAGCTCCAGATAAATCGCAATTTCCGAAAACAGAACCAGTTAAATCACATTCCGCAAAGTCGGTTTCGAGCAACTGGCAGTTTTTGAAAATGGTGGTTTTGATTTTCATTTTATAAAATGAAGTGTGGTTGAGGATGCAATTGTCAAAACTAAATTCAATCGCAAATTGGTTGCAGTCATCAAAATGAAGTCCCAGCATTTTGCACCCTTTGAATTTTACTTCACGAAAAGCTGTTTTTGCCAACTGAACCAAACTCAGGTTACAATCTGTAAACAGGCAATCAATAAAAATGGTTTCAGTAATATCTGTATTTGAAAAGTCGCAGTTAACGAATGTGCAATTTTCATATTCGGCCTTTAAAAATGGATTCTTCTGAAAGTCAGCCGCAGTAAATGTTTTATTATCAATATAGGTTTGTTTCATCTCAAAAACTGATTTTATGTGACACACAAATGTACGTTGTTAATTTTAACGATGCACTGAATTGGTAATCAGATTGAGGATAAAGTTTGATTGTAAAAATATTATGAAATAATATCAAACTACTTTTTCAAACCACTTTCAATCGTTTCGTTGATAATGACTTTGTTGGAAACAGAAACATCGTTTGCGGTGAATAAACCCAGTACCTCCCGTCCGTCGCTTGAAGTAATATTACCTTTTATATTTGCTGTTGGAACGCTGAAAAGACCGCCGCTTTGCCCCTGATTAAACATCTGATAATAAAAATTATAGGCAAACTTCGAAATAGAATTTTGTTTCACCTGAATTGTATCCCCTAAATTAATGATACGGTCTTCCGGCTTTTTAGGGTCATGGAAATCTGTGTAAATTTCGAAGCCATCAATATAATTTCCATCCACAAGCTCATCAGTTGCAATCACCAAAAAATCCGACGGGTATAATAGCCTTTTGTTGATATATATTTCCCATTTGTAATAATTGCCCATTCCGGGTGTTTCTTTTCCATAGGTTAGAATGCCAAGAAATGTATTATCGCCACGATTTGAAGGGCGTACCTGAATAGAATCAAGGGGTTCAACCGGTGCCAGTAATTCGGTAGCCGACAATGTTACGCCCTCCACGGTAATGGCTAGTGTGTATTCTTTTCCACTTTCTCCCCAATAATAATTACCGTTTCTTGGGAGGTACAAACCTTGTATTTCCTGACTTTCATGTAGTTTAATACTTTCCTGTGGTTCCGAATTATTTGAAATTACAACTTCTGCTCCACTTACTCCGGGGTACTGAGAATCGGAACTCACCAACTGACTTTTATACAAATAAACATACGGATTATTGTCTGTTGTAATTTTTGCTTCTACTGCATACAAACCAACATTTTTATCAGTCAGTTGAACCTGCACAATATCTTCACACGAGGTAAGAAATGTGGGAATAATTAGCAACAATATGGTTGTTTTTAAATTCATTGCCTTCAAAATTAAAAATTGATATTATAGGTTATCGAGGGAATTATAGAACCAACAATTGATAACCGGGTTGCTTCAACATTTGCAGAATTATCTGCGTTTGGCCTGAAATATATGGAGTAAGCATTTCTTCGGGCGTAAACATTGTACAACGAAATATTGAGCGATTGTTTTACCTTTCGGTATTCATTTTTCTTAAAGTTGTAGTTAAAAGATAAATCGAGCCGATGGTAATTGGGTATTCTGTTGCTGTTTCGTTGGGAGTAATAAAAAAGTGTATTTCCCTGAACGTTATATTTTGCAACGGGATAGGTAACCGGGTTTCCGGTTGAAAAAACCCAACAGGCCGAAAGCGAGAACTTTTTGTTTATATCATAATTCAATATAAGCGATAAATCGTGGGTGCGGTCGTAGCTTGACGGATATGGGTCGCCATTGTTTATGCCTGGTATTTTCCGCATCGATTTTGCCAATGTGTAACTCGCCCAACCAGTAACTTTTCCTTGCTGCTTTTTTATCATCAGTTCCATTCCGTATGAATACCCGGTTCCGGTAAGCAATTCTGTTTCAAGGTCTTCGTTTAAAAAAAGTTCTGCTCCATCTTTGTAATCCAACACGTTTTGCATGTCTTTGTAATACACTTCCACGGAAGTTTCAAAGGTGTTGTTGTAGAAATTTCGAAAATATCCGGCTGCCACCTGGTTCACTATCAATGGTTTTATGTATTTGTTACTGGGCAGCCAAATATCCAGCGGAGTAGGCGAGTTGGTATTCGAAATCAAGTGCAGGTTTTGTGCCATACGGTTGTATGATGTTTTTACAGAGCTGGTTTCGCTAACCGATAATTTTGCCGAAATACGCGGTTCGAGATTGATGAATGGCGAACCGATTTTATCACCACTTTTATAAGCAGTTTCACTCACTATTTCATCGGTATTTGGAGATTCGGTATTTTTATATTCGCGTACTTTTCCAATTCCAATTTGTTGAAAAATTGAAACCCTGAGTCCATATTTTACAGTAAATAATGATCCAAATTTTTGCTCATTCGAAACATACCCGGCGCTGCTGATAGCATTGTAGTTGGTGAGTTTTATCGGTTCGAAAAAAGAACTTTCTTTTGTGTCGATATTGCCGGGTTCGAAATGGTGTTTGATGATGTTCAGACCAAAATCGATTTTATTATTGGTGTTTAAAAACCACGTAAAATCTTGTTTGAAATTGTAGTCTTCAATGCGCGAATTCCAGTCGAATTGATCGGCTGAATTGCTGGGGACACCAAGGCTGTAATCGTATTTTGAAAAAATAAGCGAAGTGTTCGAGAAAAGTTTCCCGTTAAAAATGTGGTTCCAGCGTGCTGTTCCGGTTATGTTTCCCCAGCGCATGTAAAGTGATTCGCCCAATTTAAAATAATCGTCGCCAGTATATGCTGAAATGTAAACCCTGTCTTTGTGAGATAATTCGATGTTTGTTTTGAGGTTTAAATCATAAAAATAGAGTTGGTTGTCTTGTAACTCATCAATCCCTATCATCCTTCCAACTACGTCGGCATAAGTTCTGCGGCCCGAAATTATAAAACTCCATTTGTCTTTGACAATCGGTCCTTCAAGTGTGAGCCTGCTTGAGATATTCCCAATTCCTGCCTGTCCGCTCAAGCGCTGCGAGTTTCCGTCTTTCATTCTGATGTCGATTACCGATGAGGCTTTACCACCATATTCGGCAGGAATTCCACCTTTGTAAACCTGAATATCTTTAATGGCATCGGAGTTAAAAACCGAAAAGAAGCCCAATAAATGTGATGCATTGTATACAGGCGCTTCATCCAATAGCAATAAATTTTCATCAGGGCCACCGCCACGAACATACAATCCTGAGCTACCCTCACCGCCACTTTGAATTCCGGGCAATAAAGTTATTGTTTTCAGAATATCTACTTCACCCATAAACGATGGCAGCTTTTTCACAAGTTTAACAGGGAGTTTTTCCATACTCATATCAGTGCTTTCAACGTTGCGATCTTTGCGGGTTCCAATCACATTTACATCACCCAACTGTTTGATGTTATCGGCTAATGAAATATCTAAAATCTGGTTTTTGCTCAAGTCGAGCGTTAGGATTTGACTTTCATATCCAATATAGGAGAAACTTATTTTATATATTCCAACAGGGACGGTTATCGAATAATATCCATATTCATTTGAAGTTATCCCCTTCTTAATATCTGGAAAATAACAGGTTGCACCAATTAACTCTTCCCCGTTTTTTTTATCTTTTATGTGGCCGCTTATGGTGGTGGTTTGCGCAAAAGTTTGCTGAAAAAGAAGCAAAATAAAAGCAATTAGGAATATATATTTCATAAAGATTGTTTTCTTATTTTCATTGCTTTCTGTTTAGTGACCAATTTTTGTAAAATAGGTTGCAATTAAAATTATCTTCCAACAAAAAAGAGTCAATAATAATTTCCAGCAAAACTAAAACTGTTCAAACCACCGATTATTATCGGTAAACAGCTAATTAGGGCATAAAAATAGTTTAATTTATGTTTTTGGAATTAGATGAGGCAGAAGTTGATATATATGTTAATATACTGTTCCGAATAATTTTTTATATTTTCGAAACTGAAAAATGGAAACAAAAAGCGGTTATTTTTTATTAACCTGTTTTAGTATATCGCTCATCATTTCAATCTGTACTTTTTGTATTTCCAAAAGCTCTTGTTGCTGGTGGATCATCAGGTGGTCAAGTTTTTCGTGAAGGGTTCTTATTTCCACTTCTGATTTTAAATTGATCATGTAATCCATTTTTGACCGTTCCCTGTCTTTTTCTTCCTGACGGTTTTGGCTCATCATAATCACAGGTGCTTGCAGAGCTGCCAAACATGACAAAATTAGATTCAATAAAATAAATGGATAAGGATCGAATCCTTTGTTTATCAGCCAGAAAACATTCATCAAAATCCAAATAAATATAAAAACTCCGAATGAAATAATGAAAGTCCAGCTACCTCCAAAAGTGGCCACTTTATCCGCGATTCTCTGTCCAAAAGTTAATTCCTGATTTTTATCGACATCTATTTGGTCGGATAAAATTGATTTTTCTGAAAGCGAAGTCATAACTGTTTTTTCCAATTCAGTTAGTTCTTCAATTTGTCCGCCCAGGTAATCCGAAATATATTTTTCCCTGTAAAAATCCAACTCGTCAATTGAAAGGCAATTATCGGCGGTAAATTGTGGATTGTCTTTTTGAATCAGTGTTATAATTGAGCGCCTGAGTGTTTTTCCACAGATTCTTTCAGAAATAGGAAACTCCTTTTTCGATAAATCACTTTGGAATGTTTTCATTTTTTTAATAGAATTTAATTGCCGTTATGCTGCATTTAGTGATTTTTTTCTCTATTGAAAAATTACAGAGCACCGAAACCGGGGATTTTTCGGTGCTCTGTACTTGTGAAAAACTAATTTCATATTATTTGTTTTATTATGATTTCAAAATATGTTATTGAGACATTTATTAGCCAAAATGATCCATTGGTTCTTATCCGTAGTTTTTATTCGTAAAGCGGTTCATAACCGCTAGACGGGTAAGAATTACAATGTTTCCTTAGTTCTTAAAAGTTCATTGTTCGGAGACAAATAAAAAGTCACTTCCCAAATATTAATGGAAGTGACTTTCAAATGAAAAGAACTTTTATGAATGTCCCTTCACAACAATCATCATTATTTTCAGGTTCA
>JBBQPP010000256.1:0-6029 GCA_038217255.1 Bacteroidales bacterium
AAAAACTGGATAAACAAAGCAGTTGCCTGGAGGATAGCCAAAATTCCTGAGAAAAATTTTATTTATCTGTTGAGTTTGTTTATCGGACTATTAACCGGTTTGGCGGCGCTTACCTTGAAAAACCTAATTCATTTTGTTGAAATAAAAATTACAAAATGGGTAAGTGTTGATTCAATAAGTTACTGGTACCTGATTTACCCCATGATTGGGATTTTTCTGACGGTACTTTTTGTAAAATACATTGTAAAGGACAATATAGGGCATGGAGTAGCCAAAATACTGTTTTCAATTTCACGAAAAAACAGTAAGTTGAAACCGCACAATTCTTATACTTCAATGATTGCAAGCTCGCTTACCATTGGACTTGGAGGTTCGGTAGGGGCGGAAGCACCAATTGTATTGACGGGTGCTTCTATAGGTTCCAATCTTGCACGTATTTTCAAACTCAACTACAAGTATGTAACTTTAATGGTAGGTTGTGGTGCTGCAGGTGCAATTGCAGGCATTTTCAACGCACCAATTGCCGGAATAGTTTTCACCCTCGAAGTGCTGATGATCGACCTGACTATGGCGTATTTGGTACCTCTCCTCATTTCGGCAGTTTCTGCTACTGCATTAACATCTTTCTTTATGGGAGAAGGGGTTATGATGAGTTTTACAAATGTTTCACCATTTCAAATCGGCAATATTTGGTTTTATATTTTATTAGGGATATTTACGGGGTTTTTGGGGTTCTATTTTACCCGATCAGCAATGTACCTCGAAACGAAATTTTCGAACATTAAAAACTGGGTTGTCAGACTTTTAATCGGTGGGTTTATTCTTGGGCTGCTTATTTTTATTTTTCCGCCACTTTGGGGTGAAGGTTATACAAGTATTATAACCATTTTTAGCGGTGCAGGCAAAAATTTACTGAACAATTCTATGTTTTTTGAATGGAAAAATAATCCCTATGTTTTACTTGCATTTTTAGGAGCAATTCTAATTTTCAAGGTGTTTGCAATGTCTGCAACAACTGGTTCTGGCGGAATTGGCGGTATATTTGCGCCTACACTTTTTCTGGGGGCCGTTGGAGGGTATTTTTTGGTAAAAATGTTGAATACGTTTTATTCATTGGGGTTACCTGAAGATAATTTTGCACTTGCGGGAATGGCAGGAATGATGGCCGCAGTGATGCACGCCCCCTTAACAGGTATTTTTTTAACCGCTGAAATCACAAATGGCTATGGCATGTTTGTCCCTCTAATTATTACTTCAACGGTTGCTTACCTTACAATCATGCGGTTCGAGCCACATTCGGTTTACACAAAAAGGTTGGCGCAAAGCGGCGAATTAATTACCCACCATAAAGACAAGGCTGTGCTTTTGTTAATGGAATTAAAAAAACTTATTGAAACTGACTTTGAAGTCCTTTTGCCCACAGCAAGTTTAAGAGATCTGGTGAAAGCAATTTCCCGATCTGACAGAAACCTGTTTCCTGTGGTTGATGAAAACGGCATTTTGAAGGGAATGGTAAAACTTTCAGAGGTAAAAAACCTGATTTTTGAACCCGATTTGTACGACTCGGTAAAAGTGAAAGATATCATGTACATGCCCGAGTTCTTTATTTCCCCTTATGACAGCATGGAAATAGTAGCAGAAAAATTTGAATCATCAGGACGTTACAACCTTGCAGTAATTGATAATGGAAAATACCTCGGTTTTATCTCCCGTGCAGTAGTTTTTTCCAAATACCGCAAAACCTTACAAAATGTTTCAAACGAATAGAAACTATTCAACAGTTTGGATAATGTTTGAGCAGTATTCTTGACACTTAATTCTTGATACTAAATACTCTAAAAAATGAAAGAAATAACAGTAGCACTCATTGGCGCAGGTTACATTGCAAACTATCATGCCCGTGGTCTTCAATCAATTCCGGGGGTTGAAATAGTGGCAGTCGCAGCAGTTCCGCTTCAGGCAGCGCAGGAATTTGCAGCAAAATACGGTATTAAGACTTTCACGGATGATGCTCTTTCGCTCGCTGGAAGAACTGATATTGACGCAGTTGTTATTGCAACACCCAACAAACTCCACGCTCCATTTGCCATCGAATTTTTGAATAACAGGAAAGATGTTTTCCTTGAAAAACCTATGGCCATGAGTGCAGAGGAAGGCCTTTTGGTAAAAAAAGCTTCCGAAAGAAACAACCAACTTGTAATGGTTGGACACATGTGGCGTTTTGATACCGACGTGAATTTTATAAAACAGGCGCTTGATGAAGGCAAACTGGGCAAAATCGTCAAAACCAAAGGTTACGGAATTCATGAAAACTGGGGCCCGGCAGGGTGGTTTTCGCAAAAAGAACTTGCCGGTGGCGGTGCACTTGCCGACATGGGAGTCCATGCAATTGATACTGTTAGATATTTACTTGGCGATCCGAAACCAACAAAAGTTTATGCTAAAATTGGAACTCACTATGGAAATTATGATGTTGACGATTCGGGAATTGTAATGATTTCGTGGGACAACGGAACTGAATCAATAATCGAAAGTGGTTGGTGGCAACCACACATGGACGGCCCCGAAGCAGGTACAGGATTATACGGTACAGAAGGTTACGCCAATGTTTTCCCAACTTTCATGAAAATTAAAGTTGACGGAACTCCGACAAAAATTGAAGCAAACCTTCCGGTCAGAACTGAACACTGCGAGCAAGGTATGTACACTCGCCAAATGGAGCATTTTGTGGAATCAATCAGAACGAGAAAGCAACCAGTTCCCGGATTAGCAGAAGGACAGGTGATACTCGAAATTGTTGATGCAGCATACAAATCATCGGAAACAGGCGAGGTTGTTAACCTGTAAATTGACAAAAATGACACAATCAGCAACTTACCCCAAATGGATTTTTGTAGTTTTACCCGCCTTGGCAATGATGTTGGGCTGGGGACTTCGTGGCCACATTGGCGGTGGACCATTTGGTGCTATGATTCCCGGAGCGATGGTCGCTATTTGCCTCGGATTGCTTTTGGAAATGCCGGCTACAGCAATTTCTGCACTGGCAGTTTTTGGTGTTATTGGAATAGGATTGGGAGGTGAAATGACTTACGGCCAAACTCTTGGATTTTTAAGAAACCCCGAAACAGTTTGGTGGGGAACTGCGGGAACTACCATTAAAGGTGCTGTTTGGGGAATGTTGGGCGGTGCGGTTTTATCACTTGGATTCTTTTTCAACAGAATACAGAAAAAAACGATAATAATTGCTTTTTTGCTGATGATGGCAGGGATGATGGCCGGGTTCAAACTGATCAACGATCCCATGATTCTTTATTTTTCCGATCCGGCCAAACCCCGTTCTGAATCATGGGGAGCACTATTACTCGGTGCAATCGTCCTTTTGCTTTTCCTGAAATTTAAAACTGACAAAAACACTTTTAAAATTATTTTGCGTTTTGCCATTTGGGGCACAATTGGCGGAGGACTGGGTTTTGGGCTGGGCGGATTTTGGATGGTACTTGGGAGCCACATGCCCGACGTTATTTTTAAAAACTGGTGGAAAGCCATGGAATTTACTTTTGGGTTACTTTTCGGCGCTTCACTGGGAATTGCAGGCTGGCTCAGCCGGGAAGAACTTAAAACCAATAATGCAGAAAACAAGGGGTTAAAAGAACTTGCTATTTTACCCATTTGGAAAGAGTTACTGATTGTGTTTATTTCAGGATTAATTACCTATTGGATTCTCCCACTTCTTATAGAATCTTTCGTGGAATCTTCTCAAAACAGCAGTTCATTTTTTGTTATGATTTTGCATGAATTGGGTCGTATTGCAACTAATTATGCATTTTATGGGTTCCTTTTTGTGCTCGTAAACATCCGTTATCCGCAAACCGGTTGGCAAATTGCAATAACGCTCACATTTTGCCACACTGCTATCGACCTTGTGCGCGATTATTATCCTGATACAAATACTTTTTCCCCATTTACAATGCACTTCTTTTGGGTTTTATTGTTGACAACTTCAGTTGCACTTTTGGTAAGCTGGTTTAGCAGAAAAAAGAAAACTGTCAGCAATTTGTTTTTGCTACTGATTTGGTCATGCGTTACGGTTTCGTTTTTGCGGATGGGAATCAATCCCAAAACTTTGAGCGTTGAAGGATTATCATTGTGTCAGATTATATGCGGACGTTTTATTGTCGATATCTTTTTTGTGGTTTCGGCGGTTGCGGTTTCATTTATTTTATTGAGGAAATTCAATGGAATTGAAGATAACCAAAGAGAATTTTCAATAAAATAATACTTAAAAATCCAAATTGATTTTTTTGAACCGGTTTTAATTCCGGAGATATGACAAAACTATTTTATCGTGGACAACCTGCCTGACGGTAGGCAGGTTTGGTTTAACTCCGGTCAAAAATATTTTCACCCCTTGTCCTTTGGGCATAAATGCCAATTGATTTGGTTTTTTTTGAGCTAATGGAACATACCTTGCCCATACACTTCAGGGTTGGTCTCCAGAATTTCCTCCTTTCTTTGTTTTTTATGCCGCTTCGATAAGCTTATCAAGCTCTTTCCAGTCGGCTTTATAAAAATGATGTTCATATAATTTTAATTCCATTTGATGTACACTCCTGGTAATTTTTGCAGGAACTGATATAAACCAGTCAATAAATGTCCGGTGTTCCTGTCGTTTAAATCTATTTTTCTTTTGGCGCATCATTACCGACAAGTTATAAGCAAATACGCCTAATTGCCATAAAATATCATTCGCCCAAAAATCATCTGTCAATGTAGTCCCTGCCATGGCTTGCCCCTTTACTTGTTCGATCCATGTTTCACTTGTTGAGCGTTGTTTGTAAATCTCATGCAATTGGGCGGCATCCATATCGTAACTGCCTATGTAACAAGAGTATTTATAAACCGGCACAATAGATTTTTCACCAAAATATTCGACCTCTACATATTTTTTAACACTGCGTATGGCTTTCAATGTCCTTGGCTTGCTCCATCCATGTGCCTTATGGGCAAACTCACAGATGTCAATATCTTTCTTCCCTTTGATCGGCTCCCAGGTTTTAGATGCAAGCAGTTTTTTTAAATTTTTCAATTTTACCTTAACAAGATAATCCCAACCATAAGATTCCAACAAGTCGAAAAGCTCTCCTGAAAAGAACCCACTGTCGGCCCTAAAGAATACTTTATCAATGGTTTCGGGCAAACTGGATTTGACTTCTTTAAGAAAATCAACAATCCCGTTACCTGTATAAGCCGAACCGGTCCTAAACCAGCTATGGTACAATAGCTTCATTTCGCTGACGAAAACTAACAAGGGGTGATAACTTTTTGCGCCTTTTTTTGTCGTATTGAACCCTTTGGCTGCCCTTTCCTGATTGCCGCATACCGATTTTACAGTTGAATCGGCGTCCAGTGTTATATTTGTAAGGCCGCTTTCTTTCAGCCAACGTGCATTTTTTGACAACAAAAAGGATTGTAATTTCCGGGCGCCACTTTGACCAAGGTTCTTCAGTGCCGCGGATATGGCATTTTCGTTTATTGCCTTGCCCAGTTTTAGCAAAACCCTTACTAAACCGTCCCCTGTAAATGAGGCTATTTTGCAGATACGGTTTATCCCACAAAACGAAGACATGACAATTGAAAACAAAACCTGGTTTACACCAAACTTTGTGGCACTATGCCACTCAGTTGGGAACAGGGTGCCCACTGATTTTATGATGCCTTGCTTGTTCATGTATTTTGCTACTGTGTTAAGACCTGAATACCTGGTAATGTTATTCCCTGTAAATGAGGCTTTAACAACTTGTGATTGACCGTTTAATTTTTTCTTTGTATTTTTCATCTTGAAAGTGATGTTTTTTGTCGAAACTTTATTTTGTAACGATTTGAAGATAAGCAATTAACATCACTTTTGCTAATTTTTAATTTACTTTTTTAAGTTTAAGTTAGTTTATTGTTGGATTTTATTATCTATCTAATCAATTTTATCCAAAATAGTGTCAAACGTGTCTATTATTATATTTTCATTCGTATAG
>JBBQPP010000257.1:0-6027 GCA_038217255.1 Bacteroidales bacterium
GGAATGTCGTTTACTGAATTTACGTACCAGTTGGTTCAGGGCACCGATTTCCTTCATTTATACGAAGCAAAAAACTGCAAACTTCAAATGGGCGGTTCCGATCAGTGGGGAAATATTACCACCGGAACCGAACTTATTCGCCGTAAAACAGGTGGAGAAGCTTTCGCGTTAACTTGTCCGCTGATTAAAAAAGCTGACGGAACAAAATTCGGGAAAACTGAAGAAGGTAATGTGTGGCTTGATCCTGAGCGGACTTCGCCCTACAAATTTTATCAATTCTGGCTAAATACTTCGGATGATGATGCTGAACGTTACATTAAAATTTTCACCCTTCTGCCTAAAGATGAAATTTCCGATTTGATTGAAAATCATAAGGAAGCACGGCATACACGGATTCTCCAGAATAAAATAGCCGAGGAAATCACAACAATGGTGCATTCGCGGCAAGATTACGAAATGGCAGTTGAAGCATCGCAAATCCTTTTTGGCAGCGGCACTGCTGAACAATTGCGGAAATTAGATGAAAAAACTTTTCTTTCGGTTTTTGAGGGTGTACCACAATTTACTGTTTCAAAAACTGATATTGAAAACGGGATTAATGTGGTTGACTTATTGGCCGACAAAACAGCCGTTTTTTCATCAAAAGGAGAATTGAGAAGAACAATTCAGGGAAATGGATTAAGCATAAATAAAGAAAAAATTGCTAACCCGGATTTAATAATTGACAATTCATTTTTAATCAGCAATCAATACATTCTGGCTCAAAAAGGAAAGAAGAATTACTCTCTGATAATTGTTGGTTAATTTTATTTTTTTTTTGATTTAAAAAGAATAATAAAAACAGTTTCATTTCGTTGAAAGTATTGAATTAAAACTAAAACTTATGAAACTAAGATAGACGTATCTTAGGTGTTCAAGTCTCGTTCGGGATAATGTAAAAAAATGAATAATCTATATGAATAATTTTTTTGACAACCAGCGGATCCTTACTTTGATTTGGAAACGTAAATTCCATTTTATAATTGTTGGTGTAGTTGCAATTTTTCTTGGTGCGATTTTTTCCGGGCCAACTTTTATTAAACCAAAATACAGATCTACAGCCCGTATATATCCGTCTAATATTGGCGAGATGAGCGAAGAATCAAAAACAGAGCAAATGCTGGAGATACTGAATTCGAATGACGTAAAAATTAAAATGTTCAATACGTTTGATATTGGCGAAGCATACAATATAAAGAAAGATGATCCAAAGTATTTGACTTATATGTTTGACGTTTACAATAAGAATGTTAAAACATCGAAAACCCAATACGAAACGGTTGAAATAGATGTTATGGATTTTATCCCGGAGCGTGCAGCCGATATGTGCGATTCAATCATACATTTCTATAACCAGAAAGTTGCAGAAATACACAAAGCCAAGACTTGGGAAATGGTGCAAATACTAAAAAACCAGTTAGATAAAAGGTATGCTGCCATGGATACTGTTGAAACAAGATTGAACCAGGTAAGAGCTGAAACCGGTATTATTGATTTTAAAAATCAAGTACCTGAAGTGACTCGGGGCTATATGACAGCACTTGCAACAGGCAGAAGTGCAGCTCCTGACACCAAAGAAATTAAAAAACTGTATGATAGCATGATCAAGAAAGGCGCTGATTCATATTGGCTCGAAAAACAATATAATTTTTTAATAAACCAAATTGATTCTGTAAATACAATCTACGAAATTAATTTAAGTGAATTTCAAAAGAATATTACATACAGCCATATTGTTGAATCTCCTTTCCCCTCCGATAAAAAGGCATATCCCGTGCGTTGGTTAATCGTTCTTTTTTCTGCATTTTCAGCGGTATTTTTCGCATTATTGGTTTTCCTTGTACTCGATTACAAAAAAGAAGAATAAATAGCCGGTGTTTCAAAAGGCAAGCATAAAATTGACCCTGTTTTACCTTATTTCAATAAGCTTTGTGTTGTTGAACGTATTTTTTATGGTAAAAAGGGATTTTATGGCGGTGAATGCACTTCCCGTAATTCTTGCTATATTATTGGTTGTTATTTATTCATTCGATAAAATTGTTTACCTCATTGTATTGTTCGCCCCACTTTCCTTATCACTTTCAGAATTGAGCCCGGGATTAGGATTTGATATGTTTTTACCGACAGAACCGCTTTTGTTTGGCTTGTTGATTATTTTCATCTTAAAACTGATTTATGAACGTGGATTTGATAAACAAATCCTAACTCATCCGGTTTCTTTGGCGATTTACGTTAATTTGATATGGATTTTTTTTACGTCGTTAACCAGTACAATGCCAACAGTTTCGTTTAAATTCCTTTTGTCGCGCATTTGGTTTGTAGCGGTATTGTATTTTTTAGTGGCGAAATTATTTTCTGAAGGCAAAAATTTGGAAAAATATGTTTGGCTATATTCAATCTCACTTGTGATTGTAATTTTTTACACTGTTAACCGCCATTTGGGATATGGCCTATGGAACAAGGAAGTAGCCAATTTTGTGTGCAACCCATTTTACAAGGACCACACTTCTTACGGTGCTGCACTTGCAATGTATATCCCGTTTTTGCTCATGTTTTCATTTGGCAAGTTTGTAACCCGAAAAGAGAAAATTGTTTCGTTAATTGTTTTGGTAATACTTATCATTGGTTTTATCCTTTCATACACACGAGCAGCCTGGTTAAGTTTGATAATTGCTGGTGGTGTGTATGGAGTTATGAAATTGAAAATCAGATTCAAACCACTTTTTTTAACTTTTACAACAGTACTTGTTCTGTTGATATTGTTTTGGAACCAAATAGAAATGGGTCTTGAACAAAATTCAAAGCAATCGTCTGCCGATTTCAAAACGCACATTTCATCGATGACAAATATTAAAAGCGATGCCTCAAACCTTGAGCGAATCAATCGTTGGAGTTGCGCTATCAGGATGTTTGAAGACAAACCGTTTTTTGGTTTTGGGCCGGGCACTTATATGTTTCAATATGCCTCGTACCAATTAAATGGAAACAGGACAATTATCAGCACCAATTCAGCCGATGGAGGGAATGCACATAGCGAATATCTCGGGCCTTTGTCGGAGTCGGGTGTGTTGGGAATGTTTACTTTTTTATTGATTATCGGGACAGTAATCTATACAGCGGTCCATACTTATATGCGTTTGAAAGATAAACGGCTGAAATCATTTGTTCTGGCTGCTTTGGTAAGTTTGGTAACCTATTATATCCACGGGTTTTTAAATAATTTTCTCGATACCGATAAACTTTCGGTTCCATTTTGGGGGTTTACAGCTATGATTGTGGCAATTGATATTTATTCACGAAATCAAATCGAGGCTCAAAAAAACCGGACTGAAAACAGCCCGGATTCCCTTTAATTATTTCTTTTTATATTATTGTCTAACCCGCTCGCTGTATGACCTGTCAGCAGTGCTTACTTTGATAATATCGCCTTCGTTGATAAACATTGGCACCATAATTTCAGCACCGGTTTCAACTGTTGCAGGTTTCAGTGCATTCGAACTGGCGGTGTTCCCTTTTTCACCATCAATTGTTGCAGTAACTTCAAGTTCTACAACCGCCGGCATCTCAGCTGTCAAAGGAATTTCTTCATCGGCATGGAATTGAATCTCGATGATTTGACCCTCTTTCATTAAATCGGCATTGTCGATCATGGATTCCTGTAAGGAAATCTGTTCGAAAGTTTGGGTATCCATCACATTTAAACCCAGATCATCCTTATAAAGATATTGATACTGGCGGCGTTCAACGCGAACATCTTCCACTTTTACGCCCGAATTGAATGTATTGTCAATTATCCTACCTGTTTTTATGTTCCTGAGTTTCGTGCGAACGAAAGCCGGGCCTTTGCCAGGTTTTACATGCAAAAAGCTTACAATTGTGTGGATTTCTCCTTTAAAAATAAAACACAATCCGTTTCTAAAGTCTGATGTTGAAGCCATGAAATATTATTTTCTTATTATTTAAGGCGCAAAAATAAATAAATCAGTTAGAAATCACCTTTATCTGTGATTTATTTGGTGAAATATTTCGACTTGCTTATTTGTAAATAGTTCAGAATTATAGTTTTCGCATTATTTTGGTGGCTCACAAATATTTTAAAACACTTTGTTTTTTGGAATTGTTGCCACAAAGTTTTTTAAATAAAAAGGTTCAAAATAAGCCACGTCTTCAAACTGTTTTTCATTGAATTTATTTTCAGCAATGATTTGCATGAATTCTGCCGATGTAGATTCCGGACCTTCAAAAACAGCGTTTTCGTGTTCAAGAATGTTCTTACACTTTTTAGCGCCATTTCCAAAAAACAGTATTTTATGGGTTTCGAGTAAATCGCTCAGAAAAATTTCATCGATAATTTCGGCTGAAACTTGTCGGATTTCTTCACCGTTCGAATTGTATAAAGCAGTATAAACTTCCATTCGGCGTGCATCAATCATAGGACAGAAAAGTACTTGTTCTTCATTTTTTGCCAAATTGTATTTTTCTGGATTTTGAGCGGCGTAGATTCCCAAAACTTCAAGCGAATTGACGGAAATAAGCGGAATATTTAAACCATAACACAAACCTTTTGCAACCGAAACCCCAATCCTCAACCCTGTGTATGAACCTGGTCCCTTGCTAACTGCAACTGCATCTAACATTTTTGGTTGAATGTTATTCTCCTTAAAAAGTTCCTCAATAAAAACTGTCAAAACACGTGAATGGTTAAGTCCTTCAACACTTTCCTTTTTAAACAAAGTTAGTCCGTTTTGGGCAAGCGTAACCGAGCAAACTTCAGTTGATGTTTCGATATTTAGAATTAGCGCCATTTTTCCATTTAAATTATTGTGGTCAAAAATATTGATTTGTTTGGAATAACCTAAATTGAGTAAAATGTAGAATTTGAGTTACCATTATGCGGTAAAAAACAATTTATCAGCAAATTGTATAAAAATGGCAGTCCCCAAAAGCAAAGTAAAAAGCAATTCTCTCCAAAAAACTGATTCAATTGTAACAAAAAGGTTAGATATTAAAAATGTAATCGGAACTACTGCTATTACAAGCATTTCCTGTGATGTAGCCGGAATAAAAATAAAACTTAACATTGAAAAGATGAAAATTACAAAAAGTACCATGTAATATTTTCGTGTACTTACTTTTCTCGAATCGTATTGCTGCATGATTTTGAAGCTGCCAATAATGGTAATGAAAATCAGTAATCCCAAAAATGCTTGTAATGGGTAATTGGTTTTAAAGTGATTGATTGGCGAAAAAATATTTCTTTGAAAAACAACAATTGCATCTGTTAACTGATCTGTGAAAAATGTATATGTCAAAGCAAAAGCAACAGGAATAATAAAACCAATAACAAGAATCATGAATTCACGCCATTTTCTTTCACGACGCAATATTGAAACAGCAATTAAAAAGGCAGGCAAAAGTACAATCAGGTTAAAGTAAAACAAGGTTCCAATTGCAATAAAAAATCCGGCATTAAAAATTTCAAGTTGTGGGTTGGGATTATTAAAAATTGAAAACAAACTATTTAACCCAAGGAGTGTGAAAATTGCAGCAAAATAAACGGGATGAAGTGTGTGCATGGCAGTAAAACCGCCAATAATAATGATATAAATGGCTGCCGGAAGTTTTGTTCGGGATTTAATAATAGCATATCTGCTATTTATTTGTTGAATGAGAAAGGCAACAAACAGCACGATAATCAAAGAAATAACAACTTGTAACAGTGGGTAATGAGAAGTGAATTTATCAATAAAATGATACAAAACACCATCGTTTTCACCCTCAAAAAACTTGTACGAATACGGAAACCTAAAACTGATTGTCCAGAATAATATCCCAACAATCAGGTATAGGAAATAGTCGAATGGTTCCCTTGATTTTAATATCCGTAGAATCATAGTTTATAAGTCAAATCCCAAATCTTTTCGGTAATATTTTTTTTCGAACTGAATAGCTTTTGCATTTTCATACGAAGTTTGCAGGGCACTTTTC
>JBBQPP010000258.1:0-6012 GCA_038217255.1 Bacteroidales bacterium
GTGGAAGAAAAAAACTCCTTTTTGTCTGATTTTTACTTCAACGGTGCAGCAAACTTCAACACGTCTTCAGCGGTAATATTTTGGTCACACAAAATAATTAGCCTTTCAATTACATTCCGAAACTCACGGATGTTCCCTGTCCATGTTATTTTTTGCAACTCGGCTATGGCATCTTCGGAAACTGATTTTATGGGCATCCCATATTCATCGCAAATAATTTGTACGAAATGGTTGGTCAAAAGTGGAATGTCTTCCAAACGTTCATTTAAAGAAGGAACATGGATTAAAATCACGCTCAACCTGTGGTACAAATCTTCTCTAAAATTGTTTTCGGCAATTTCAACTGAAATGTTTTTGTTTGTAGCTGCCACAACCCGAACGTCAACTTTAATGTGTTTATCGCCGCCAACACGGCTAATGATGCTTTCTTGCAATACGCGTAAAACTTTAGCTTGTGCCGATAAACTCATATCGCCTATTTCGTCGAGGAACAAAGTCCCGCCATTTGCCTGTTCAAATTTTCCGATGTGTTGTTTTACTGCAGAAGTAAACGCCCCTTTTTCGTGTCCGAATAATTCGCTTTCAATCAGTTCCGATGGAATTGCTGCACAATTTACTTCAATGAACGGTCCCGAAGAACGATTGCTTTGATCGTGAATACGACGGGCAACCAACTCTTTTCCGCTTCCGTTACCACCAGTAATCAATACCCGGGCATCGGTTTTTGCTACACGGTCGGCCATATCAACAATCGACTGTAAGGCTTTCGATTCGCCAATGATTTCGTATTTTTTATTGACTTTCTTTTTAAGGATTTTAGTTTCGGTTACCAGGCTTGATTTATCCATTGCATTTCTGATGGTAATCAGCAAACGGTTCAAATCCAATGGTTTTTCAATATAATCGAAAGCACCTTTTTTTATCGATTCAACAGCTGTGTCAATATTTCCGTGACCCGAAATCATTACAACCGGGGTGTCGGGGGAAATTTGAACAAGTTGTTCAAGCACTTCAATGCCGTCCATTCCAGGCATTTTAATATCGCAAAGAACAATATCAAAACTGTTACCTTTTACTTTTTCAATCCCTTTTATCCCGTCCTCAGCCACATCCACCGAATATTTTTCGTATTCCAGGATATCTTTCAATGTGTTGCGGATGCTTCTTTCGTCATCAATAACCAATATTTTCGACATAAATGTGCTTTTTTATTCGGGTCATAAAAATAGTGCAAGTTGGGCGGATAAAAAATTGATTAAGCAAAAAAGAGAACTCATTAATTTTTTTAAATCAAAAATGCCCGGCAAATGGAATACCGGGCATTTTTGATATTTGTACAGGGGAAAGCAAAAGTGAAATATTAACAACCCCCTGCTGCGGCAGCAGCTTTTTGTTTGCGCTGAACAACAACAGGTTTCTTTGCTGTTGACTGTTCACTTACCGCAACTCCTCCCATTTCGGAAATAATTCCGGCAAAATCATATTCCGGCATTTCTTTTAACAAGGTTGAATCGTTTTTGCTTGCTGCCAGATTATTTTTATGCTGAATATAGTATTGATAACCACCTAATAAAACTTTTACATTATCGAATCCAACCTGACGGAAAAGCATCCATGGACCATTTGCTTCAAGCTGGTCTTCGCCATATAATACAACCGTAATGTTCTTTTCTTTTAAATCTTCAAGCCGTTTGATACTTTCGTTAAGTGTTAAATCGTGTGCTGAAATATTTTCTGAACCCGGAATATTTCCCTGACCATAAATAAATTTGTCGCGAATATCAAAAAGAACAACATTCTGATCTTGTTTATTTATAAAACTTTCCAGTTGCCAGGGATAATAAACGGCATCTGTTTGTTTTAAATCGGCGAGGCTTTGTTTCATGTCTTTATCGAAAGTGATAAACGGATGATACATGGTAAAAAAACCAGCAATAAGAAGAACAATAAATAACGAAAGGACAATTAAAGTTCTCCATGGATTTGATTCGTGTACATGCATTGTAATCTAATTTTCGTTTTTTTTATAATAGTCAATTAACAACCACCTGCAGCGGTTGTTGTTTTTTTTCTACGAACCACATCCACTTTTACTTTAGAAGTTTCCTGAGGTTCTGCATTCGCGCCTGTAAAATAAAGCTGAGCTCCTTTCCGTAAGGCATACAAATCGAAAGCTGAGGCAGGAGCATCTTCCGAGGGTTCCTGTGGTTGAATAATGGTTTCAATCCATTCGTTCAGACCGCCGGTCATAACATAAGTGCTGTTAAACCCAAGACGTTTTGTTAGTACCCACGCCTGATCTGACTGAATATCATCATTTGCAATAAAAACCACTTTTCTTCCCGGAATTCCAAAATACAATAAATTGTTGCTGGTTAAGAGACTATCGAGTGGAATATTAATGGAATTTGGCAATGCAAATTTGGCAAAATCTTCGCTGCTTCGCACATCAATCATTTCCAGCGACGGGTCTTTATGAATAATCATTTTCGCAACCTGGTCGGTTGAAACAAAACGTGTTGGCTGAACAATTTCCCTTAATAACTGCTGGGGTTCAATTTGTTTTAGCTCCTTCGATTTATTTAAAAATAAAGTGCCAAAAGCCAAAGCCAACATTAGTATGGTGAGAAGAATATAATTACGATTCATCGGCTTAGAATTTATATTCGGTTATATTTTTTCTTACGCGTTTTTCAATAAACATAGTTCCCCAAAAAGCCGCTAAAGCGATAACAGTGAATCCGGCAGCAAACCAGGTAGCCGATATTCCTGTCACGTCGGTTAAGGTAACATTACCAAGAAATCCACTATCGTAGAAACTTCCAATATATGGGAAAATGAGGGTAAATCCTGCAATACCCAGATACAATCCGATGGTAAAAACCAGTCCGTCAAGTTTTCCAATTGCAATGGCGGTAAAACTGGTTCCCGGACAGAAACCGCCCAAAATAAATCCAAGTCCCATTATTACTCCACCTACAATCATTGGAGTTAGATAGGTTGGAAGAATAAAGATTTTTGACAAATCGAGCCATCCAAAATAATCGAAATAAAGCAAGCCTACCATGGCAACAATTACTGCAGTGAAAAACACACGTAGTACCACAAAGTTGTAGCCGTAAAACACACCGGTTATGTTTCTGGAAGAAGAAAATCCGGAAGCTTCAAGAATAAATCCAAAAGCAATACCAAGTAGTACGGCAATTGGGAAATCCCAGCCACTGCCAATTATACCGTTAGGAATTAAAGGTCCCATAATAAATATTTTTTAATTTTTACCGTTACTAAATCCATAATTTTCTAAAGAAATATGCGAAAACATACCCCGAGCCGAAAATTGTAAACATTACAATCACTCCGCCCAGCGCAAAAGTAGCTGAACCACTCAGAGCTGCACCACTGGTACATCCTCTGCCAAACTGACTTCCAAGTCCAAAAAGAGCCCCGCCAATTAAAGCAAATATTAACCTCGTTTTGCTTGTTATTTTTGGACTGTGTTCTACTCTGAATTTTTTCGCACGTCCAAAAATTACACCCGAAAGTAGTCCACCCAGAAAAATTCCAATTGATTCGAAAACCAACCAGGTAAACATGGGTGTGTGATCGTCGCTGATAAATTGACTTGTATATGCATTTTCCTTCACTTGCATCGGAGTAACTACCTCTGCAGTAGTAACAACCGTACTTTTTATTGCACCGCTGGCGCCAAGTCCACGTCCGGTAATAAAAACCGTTAATAATACCAATAAACCCAGAAGCACACCACCCAAATATGGATTGATATATTTTGGTTCTTCGTATTTTGTTGTTTTTGTATTCATCTCATTATTATTTAAATTTTTTTAATGGTATTCGATAGCTTGTCCCGATTCATCGGGAGAACTCGCTTAGGATTATTCTCCAGCATTTCAAAACCATAACATGCTCGTTTCATAATTCTGAAATTTTATTTCTTATCAATATAAAAAACGGGTTATTTGACCGGCTTCAACCATCACAAACCGAAACATCAAACCGCCAAATAAAATGAGTACCGGTGGTAACCATTTTGGAATGTGGTAGCCCCATAATTCTAGAGATTCAAGTACGGCAGGAAAAACCAGTCCGAGAACCACAACAAATACCCAAAAACTAACCGTAAATGGCCCACCCAGAAATAATCTTGCAGCTTCTGTGCTTACCTCAGTACCAGCCATAAAACCCATAAACAGATGAACGATTAAAAACAGTTCGACAGCAATAAAAATTAAATCAAGACGAGCTAAAACCTTCCGTTCTTTTTTGATTTTACTTAGCCACATCGTTGTAGCTAATCCTGTTGAAAATCCTGACACAAGGAATAAAGGTCCCAGAATGGACGTATTCCAAAGGGGACGCGCATTAAAGGCCGATAATAATATTCCGGTGTAAACCCCCAGAATAATGGACAGGATCAGCATTACCCATGCAAAAAATTTACGTTGTCTGTTGAGCAATGCATCGTAGCGTTCCAATATCTTAAATTTCCATTTCCAGCCGGGGATCATCACTTTCATGTAACTGGCGACCCAAATAAACGAAAAAGGAGTAATGGCCATTAATGTCCATGCTCCCCACGACATGGGTGAAGACAAGCGAATAGTTGTGTAGAGTTGCCAGAAATAAAGTTTATGTTTTAAGTCCCAAAACAAAGCTCCCAACCCAAGTACCAAAGCAATTGGGGCAATAATGGTTGCCCACATCACAGTTGTTGGCATTTCCTTTTCTTTTCCGCGTATCACAAAATATGCGGCAAAGAAAATAATTCCGGCAGCAAGCCCGCCCAGAAAAAGATACAGTGGAATCTGCCAGTGCCAAATATTCAGATAAGGATCGATATTTGGGATATTACGTCCGCTTGCAAATAATTCTTCTTTCATGTTATTATCAGTTTAGCATGTTAGGTAAGAAAATATAATTGAGGTTTTGTGCCCGCTTCAGGAGCCAAAACTTTCCATTTACGGTCTTTCAATGCCAACGAAACATCACTGTTCGGATCGTCTAGATCGCCAAAATGCAAACAGTGGGTTGGACATACATCAACACAAGCCGGATTTTGGCCCTTTTCAACCCGATGAATACAGAACGTACACTTATCGACATAACCATCCGGATGCGGATAACGTGCATCGTAAGGACACGATTCGATACAGGCGCCACAACCAATACATTCTTCAGGAGTTACCAGAACAATTCCCCCTTCTGCAATATGACTTGCCCCGGTTGGGCAGCAACGCACGCAAGGCGAGTTGTCGCAATGGTTACAACGCTCCGATCTGAATTCCAGGCTCAGATTTGGATAAGTTCCATCCACACTCTCCACAATCCAATCACGGCAATAACCGTGGGGTACATTATTCTCTGTCTGACAGGCAACTACACAGTCACTGCAGCCGACACATTTTTTCGTGTCGATAGCCATTGCATATCTCATAAATTAGCCTCCTCTTTTCCAGGATTTTCTGTTAAAAATGTGATAAAGTTTCCGCGCATTCCGGTTCCACCCATAACCGGGTCAACCTGCACGTTGGTAATCATTTCCTCATCGCTGGCTCCTTTTCCGTAAGCACGCGAAAGTTTTTTATCCGAATGTCCAAAACCATGAACCATATAAACCGAATCCCAGCGAATTCTTTCGGTAATCCGAACAGCAACCGGGAATGATGTAATTGCATCATCCTGATTTTTTAGCCACACTTTTTGTCCTTTTTTCAATCCCCACAAACTGGCCACTTTCGGGTTTACCCAAACACTGTTTTCGCTCATTAAATCCCACAAATTGTGATTGTTTGAAGTCCGGCTAAAGGTGTGCATAGGTGCACGGCCATAAATCAAACGGTAAAAATTTTGTGGCGGTTCGGGATGTGCCGTGTAAACCGGCATCGGATCAAATCCTTCATCGGCAAAATCAACCGAGTACAATTCAACTTTACCTGTATTTGTATTGAATTTATAATCTTCACCGTCAGCCAAATAAAGTGGTCCGGATTTACG
>JBBQPP010000259.1:0-6005 GCA_038217255.1 Bacteroidales bacterium
TTTAAAATCGGAAATGGTTTTTGGTATTTAAATGTCATTTCAATATGGTTTTATATGATAATTTTCGATTTACAAAGATATAAAAGTTCATTATTAACTTTTTTGAATTTTTCCATTCAATTGAAATATTAACCTTTTAAAATTATCCCTTTTAGCAAGGATTTAATTCAGAGTTACTATTTTTGATACCCTATTTGAATCTAAATTAAAATGAATGAAAAAAATCATGTTTTTTCTGTTGATATTCAACTTTATAATCAATACTATTTTATGTGCCCAAACAAGCTTTCTTCAGGTTTCAACTTCAATTTCAAAGGAGATACAAAAGAATTTCAACTCAAAAGGACGGATTTTTTTGTTTGTTGGCGACAGCAATAATCGCGAACCCCGTTTGAATACCTGGCCCAACAAATTGAATATGATTTTTGCCACAAACATTGAGAATTGGGAGACTGGAAAAACATTTACTTTCGATAGTTCAGTGCCATTTGTAAAATCAGTTGATATTGCATTGAATAGTATTCCAAACGGAAAATACAAAATCCAGATTTTGTGGGATCAGAACATAAATGAATCAAGCATAAACGCCCAGGGAAATTTATACAGCGAAGCAATAACTATCGATTTAACTGAAAACCAAACCATTGAACTTCCGATAACCGAAATTATACAACCAACAAAATTAGAGGAACATAAACTTTTAAAAGAAGTTGACATAAAAAGTGAAATCTTATCGAAATGGTGGGGAAAAGAAATGCGATTAAAAGCAGCGGTTATTTTGCCACGAAATTATTTTGAACAAACCAGGCAAAAATATGCAGTTCGTTACAACATTGCCGGTTATGGCGGGCGCTACACCAGGGCTAGTCGGTTTTTAAGTAACATGGATTGGTGGACTTCCGAAGAAGCACCTGAAATATTGAATGTTTATCTCGATGGAGAAGGTCCGTTTGGCGATTGTTACCAGCTTGATTCTGAAAATAGCGGTCCGTATGGAACAGCATTGATTGAAGAATTGATTCCTTATATCGAAAAAGAATTTCGTGGAAAAGCTACGCCTGAATCGCGGTTTGTGGAAGGCTGCAGCACAGGAGGCTGGGTTTCGCTGGCACTTCAACTTTTTTACCCCGATTTTTTTGGTGGTTGTTTTTCATACAGTCCCGACCAGGTGGATTTCGAAAACTGCCAGCTTATCAATATTTACAAAGACAAGAACGCTTTTTACAACGAATATGACTATCTGCGCCCACTTGTCCGCGAAGTATCCGGCGAACCCATTTTGTCTCAAAAATATTTTGTGCAATTCGAAAATGTTTTGGGAAGGTCGGATACATATGTTACGTCAGGTGGTCAGTTCAGCGCATTTACCGCACTTTTCAGTCCAAAAGGAGAAGATGGTTTACCAAAACCAATGTTTGACCCGATTACCGGAGAAATTGACCATGATGTTGCTGAATACTGGCGAAAACACGATTTAAAAAATTACGTTGAAACCAATTGGGAAACACTTGGTCGCAAAATTCAGGGAAAAGTTTGGGTTTGGGCAGGCGACATGGATAATTTCTACCTCAACCCCGCAACCCGTGCTTTTGATGAAATGTTGAAAATAATGGAAAATCCAAAATCGGATGCTTCAATAAATTTTACTCCCATGAAAGGGCATTGCGCTGAATACAATGAAAAAAAGGTGATTGAACAAATTACTCAAAAATTGAAAACTAATTAATATTCTTATAATGAACAAATTACTTACAGTTTTAGTCATGTTGCTTTTGTCAGTTTCAATTATGGCACAAAAATATGTGCAGGTTTGGGGCGATGAATTCAATACGCCTGGCTTGCCTGACACTACAAAATGGAGTTATGAAAAAGGGAAAATCCGTAACAACGAATTACAATATTATACTGAAAAACGAATGGAAAATGCACGGATTGAAGATTCGGTGCTGATTATTGAAGCCAGAAAAGAACAATTCGATGGTGCGGATTATACTTCTGCAAGTATAATTTCAAAGGGAATAGGCGATTGGAAATACGGTAAAATAGAAATCAGCGCAAAAGTTCCCGGTGGAAAAGGAACCTGGCCTGCATTGTGGATGTTACCAACAAACAGTGAATATGGCAGTTGGCCCAAAAGCGGTGAAATCGATATTATGGAATACATTGGTGTTGAACCGCAAAACATCTATTTTACAACCCATTTCGAGGGAGTTAATTTGCCAGCCGGACAGCACGGCTCAAGTGGCAGCGGTCCACAAAAAGTTGTCAGAGATCCTTTCAATGAATTTATCATATTTACCTTGATATGGACACCTGAGAAACTTGAATGGTACGCAAACGACAAAAAATTCCACGAATATAAAAAACCGGCTGATGACTATCGGAGCTGGCCTTTTGACGAAGAGTTCTATTTGATTTTTAACCTGGCGTATGGTGGAACCTGGGCAGGTTCAGATGGGGTTGATGACACAAAATTGCCCCATAAATTTATGATTGATTATGTGCGTGTTTACCAATTGCAGGATACCGAAAGCCCATTTAACCTGAATATTATCCCAACTAAACATGGGAAAGTAGAAGTTTCGCCAAAACTCGATTTTTATCCTGAAAATACTGAAGTTATGCTTACTGCAATTCCTGATTCAGGTTACAGTTTTAAGGCCTGGAAATATCAAAGTGGCGCAAATCCATATACTTTTATTATCAATAAAAACACCTCAGTAACTCCAGTATTTTATAATCCAAATGAACTTCTTTCAAATGGTGAATTCTCAAACAACTGGAATTCCTGGGCTTTCTATGTGTTTGATGCTCAAAATATCAGTTACACCACCAGTGTTGCTGACAGCATTTTCGTTGTTGGCATTTCCAAATCAACAGGAACCGACTGGCACTTTGGATTTCAGGAGAATGGAATATCGATGAAAAAAACCGCTTATAAATTAACTTTCGATGCATGGGCAGACCAGTCAAATCAGCTTTTAATTACAGTTGCAAAAAATTACTCCAACTGGGGTTCATATATTAATAAGAATTCAAGTATTACCGCTTCCAGAAAAAGCTACGAATTCACTTTGAACATGCCAGTTAATGACGATAATGTGAGGCTTTTTTTTGGTATCGGAAAATTTTCAGGAAAATTCAATATTGACAATATAAGTCTAACTCAAATTCAGGATGATCCTTCCACCGGAAACAATGAATTGGCTTTTAACAAATCTGATGTATTAATTTATCCAAATCCAACTTCAGATTCTTTTACTGTACAATTTTCAACAAAAAAAACGATGACAAGACCAACTTTGGAATTGTTTTCGTTTGATGGAAAACTACAATACCATACCAATTTGACAAGTTTAAAAACTGAAATTAATCCGGGTGTACTGAAAAACGGCATTTACGTAGTAAAAATTAAGTCCGAAAATTACTGCTCTGCAAGCAAACTAATTATCAATTAAATATTAGCCAAGATGTTTGTAACGGACAATAGCTCAATTGCAAACATTGCGACTGATTTTTTATGGTTTCAGAATTTTATTGTTTTATTTGATTTGAAGTACACAATAACGATTATAAGTCGAATCCGCGGAATTTTCCTATCTGCTTGAAAATACTGGTACTACAAAAGGAAACCTCAGTTTTCAGATTTCTAAATTGGAGGAAGCCGGTTATATTGAAGTAATAACTGTTCAAAAAAAAACCTTTAACCACTTTCAAAATAACAAAAAAGGGAATTGATGCTTACGAAAAATACATTAATGATATTTCCAATTATTTTAAGATTTCGGGAAAAAATAAGGACAAAGATTTCCCTTTCATCCATTTTTATGAATAGTTTTGAAGAAAATCTTTTTAATTATGAAAACGAAATTTAAACTTTTCCCCCTGCTCATTATCTTCATTTTTTGCATTTTTGATTCAAAGGCCGAAGTAAAACTTCCCCGGATTTTCAGTTCAAACATGGTTTTGCAGCAAGGCATCGAAAATCCCGTATGGGGCTGGGCAGACAAAGGCGAACAAATAACAGTTACTTTCAACGACAAAACCGTTCGCACAAAAACAAGCAAGGAAGGAAAGTGGTCGGTTAAACTTCCGGTACAGGAATATGGAGGTCCTTATACTTTAACAGTAAAAGGAAAAAACACAGTTGTTTTCGACAATATTTTGATTGGCGAAGTTTGGGTTTGTTCCGGTCAATCAAACATGGAATTTCATGTTGAACAATCCATTAATGCAGAAAATGAAATTGCCGCCGCCAATTTCCCCAAAATCCGATTATTCACTGTACCAAAAACAGTTGCACAATTTCCGAATGATGATATATCAAATGGCGAATGGGAAGAGTGTTCTCCTGAAACGGTTCCTGATTTCTCGGCAGTTGGTTACTTTTTTGGGCGCGATATTTTCCAGGAACTGAATGTACCGATTGGTTTAATACACACTTCATGGGGCGGAACAGTTGCAGAAACCTGGTCGAGTGCCGAAACCATTTCAAAAGACCCTGATTTGAAAGAAAAACTCACCGAATTGCAGCAAATGGATTTGAGCAAATACAAAGAAGAAAAAATGGCACAAATCAAAAAAATCCTGGGCGGCGAAGTCCCCGACAAAGATTTGGGGTTGGAAAACGGAAAAGCAGTTTGGGCAGCCACGGATTTTAACGACAGCAACTGGAAAACCATTAAGACCCCGATTTATTGGGAACAGCAAGGCTACACGGATATCGACGGAATTGGTTGGTACCGCAAAGAAATCATTCTAAACGAAGCGCAGTCAAACGCAAACGCAACTTTGCACCTCGGAAAAATTGATGATTCTGACATAACTTTTGTGAACGGGATTGAAATAGGAAAAACAAATGCTTACAACAAAGAAAGGGTTTATGAAATCGACAGCAAAATTTTGAAAGCAGGTAAAAACATTATTGCCGTGAGGGTTGACGATACCGGCGGAAACGGTGGGATATATGGCGACACAAAAGAACAGTATTTAACAGTCGGGAAAGAAAAAATGGACATATCGGGCAACTGGAAATTCAAGATTTCAAAGGCAACAGTGGGTACTTTAAATATAGGGCCAAACTCCTACCCGACTTTGCTTTTCAACGGAATGATCAACCCGATTTTACCTTATGGGATAAAAGGCGCCATTTGGTACCAGGGCGAATCAAATGCCGACCGTGCCAAACAATACCAACGTGTATTTCCGGATATGATAAAAGATTGGCGCACCCATTGGAATCAAGGAGATTTCCCTTTTATTTTTGTTTCGCTGGCCAATTTTAATCCACCGGTTGAAACTCCCGGTGAAAGTAATTGGGCAGAACTACGTGAAGCACAAACCAAAACACTTTCATTGCCAAATACTGGAATGGCACTAGCAATCGATATTGGCGAAGCAAACGACATACATCCAAAAAACAAACAAGACGTGGGTAAACGTCTGGCTTTAAACGCGCTGAAGATTGCTTACAACAAAGACATTGTTTATTCGGGTCCCATGTACAAATCAGTTGAATTTAAAGATGGTAAAGCATTTATCACTTTTTCTGAAACAGGTTCGGGATTGAAAGCAAAAGATAAATACGGTTATTTAAAAGGATTTACAATTGCCGGAACTGATAAAAAATTCAAATGGGCAAAAGCTGAAATCATTGACAATAAAACTGTTGTGGTATATTCTGATGAAGTTAAGGATCCGAAATCAGTACGATATGGTTGGGCAAATAATCCTGATGACGTGAATTTGTATAATGAAGAAGGCTTACCTGCAAATCCATTCAGGACTGATGAATGGCCGGGGATAACGAAGTAAAAGAAGAACGTCCAAAGCCCCCTCCGACTCCCCCAGAGAGGGAGAGATAAGAAAAACTACCTGATAAAGGAATAAATAGTATTGAATGAGTAACAACAAGAATTACTTTTGTGATTTAAATTTATCAAAACCAATATTATGAAATTTGGATACTTCGACGACACTAACCGCGAATATGTAATTACCAACCC
>JBBQPP010000260.1:0-6003 GCA_038217255.1 Bacteroidales bacterium
TTTTATTCCCGAAAAACGGGTTCTTTATCTCCTTAGACGCACTTAACCACACACCACCTTCTTTGTTGTTGTACATCGGGCAAAATGCTTGATACAACGTTCGGTCGGAACCGGTAATCAATGTTAAGTCCCTGATATCCTTACTTAAAATTTCAAAATGTTCTCTCTGATGCTCGATATTCCCGCTGTTTTCTGAAATATGTTCGGCATGTTCCGTTGCATCTTCAATAATTTCGCCCAATTCTTTTTGTTGTGTTTTTGGTTGCGAGGAAATGTCGAATTTCGAAAAGGCATCGAACAGCTTTTTCCCCGAACTCGCCGCATTTTTGCTATTGTCCTGGACCAGTGCATCTTTTAATGCCAGGTAGTTATCGATAATAGCAGATGCTGATTGGGAATGCTCTACTTTAACAGAAGACTGGACCATGCTTTTGTTGGTCATTTTTGAATCCATAGTGGGATGGCCATCAGTTGAGTGGTTCATCTTTGAATGGTCGTGTTGTGCAAAAGCCCCCCAGCTTACTAAAGCCAGGCTGAGCAGAATGATTGTCTTTTTCATTTTTCTTAAATTTTAAATTGTTTATAATTCTTCTTTTATTTCACCGCACGTTGGCATTTTAGCACCCATATACGGATTTTGGATTTTTCTGTTTTCGCTTATCCAGTACGCTCCTTTGCCATCGAAAGCCATAGGACAAAAAATCGCATATAAATTGCCTTGCTTCAACCCAAAGCTTTTAATGGTACAATACATGATTTCAGAGATATGACTGAAGTAAGAGCGTTTATTTTCCAATCCTTTAATATGCTGCATTTCTTTTAGCTTGGATTCATACAATGCCTGATGATTTTGCCATGCTTCAAGGCCTTTGCCTTCCAGTTTAGTTGGAATTACAGCTAAAACTTTTTCAGCCATTAAACTTGCAGCATTATCAGCCGAAGTCTCATCATCCTTTGCCAATGCATCTTTTAATTGTAAATAGGCATCAATCACCTGTTCCATCTCAGTTTTAGTTGATTCTGCCAGTTGGTAAGGATTTTCCAGTATTAGAATATCCTTGTGAGAAAAATTCTCTGTCAGGTTGTTATGTTGCTTGTGCATTGCCGAAGCATTTTCCTGTTGCATCCCCGTTAATTTGTTTTCCTTTGGTTGTTTATTTGCTCCGCAAGCAGTTGCTAAAAAGAAAACTGTCAACATTGAATATTGTATTAGCTTGTTATACTTTTTCATGATTTTGTATTTTTTTATTTTTGATTAAATCCATATTTTTTGTTGTCGTAATATTGTAAAAGCACGCAATGCAGGCTCCAATCAACCAGGCAATAATAAATGTTTCAATTATCCCAATTAATGCTTCCCACCAGGGAACCTGCATACGGATGATAGACGAAGTGTCGAGTCCGTGTAAAAGACTGTTGAAAAATTTCACAGAACTCTCGTGACCTACCGTAGCCATAAGAATAATACAGCCCAGGTAAAGGATTACACCTGTTATTCCAAAAGCAAATCCAAATCGTTTAATGTTGATGTTGTTCATGATTTTCTGATTTAAAAGTTTGTTTATCTTTATTTTGATGTTCATGGCTTTGACCATGCTGGTGCATGGGCATAAGAAGATGAAAGGCAAACATGGCCACAATAAAAATGAATATTGAAACACTGCTGCTTATCCCCAAAGCAGGTGCAAAAAAGATGAAGAGCAACGGCAGTCCGCAGCCGATTATCATTAAAAGTGTATGTCTATCAAATTTCATTTTATCATTAATTAAATTGTTATTTACTCATTAAACTTTCTCTACAGTGGCGATATAAGTTGATCCAAAATAGAATTCTTTAAAGTCTTTTAACTTGAGGTGTTTTTCTAATGACTCCCAGGCGTGGCGGTCTTTTAAATCATAAGTTCCGCCATAGGGTTTAATAAAAAGAGAGACCATAAGTTTTGCAAACCATTCCGGCCAATTTTCAGGCTTTTTAAAATCAAGGATAACAAACCTTCCGCCTATACTAAGTGAATTTGAACCGCGGCTAATTATTTCACCATATTCCGGTATCAACGTAATTGCATAAGAGGTAACAATACCATTTATTTTTTTCGGGAATTTATATTTTGCTGCATCGCTTTGTAACAATGTAAAATTTTGCCAACCTTCTTCTTTCACTTGCTTTTCAGCCACTTTCAACATATCGACTGACAAATCAACCCCGATTATTTTACCTTCTGAACCTACTGCTTTATATAGATGCGGAAAATTTAAACCTGTGCCACAGCATAAATCAATAACAGAATCCCCATTCTTTAAATTCAGAGATTCTACGGCGGTAATCCGGTAATCATTTACCCTCCATCCAATAAGATTGAAAAATTTAATAGCAGAATTATAGGATGAAGCCCTTTTACGATATATTGCTATAATTTTTTGTTTGTCCATGATTATTCAGTTTTATTATACATTTTGCTCTTGCTCTTGCTCTTTAACCTCGTCATATCTTCTGATAATTACTCTGTTACCCTTGTCATAGGTAAAATAACTCCATGTCCAGTTGATGGCGACCATTATTTTGTTGCGAAAACCAATTAATGATATTAAATGGATGAATGACCAAATGAACCAGGCAAAAAAGCCACCGAATTCCATTTTATTTATCCACACAACTGCCTTTTTCTTACCAATGGTTGCCATTGAACCTTTATCGTTATAAACAAATGGTATTAATGGTTCATTGTGTATCATTCCCATCAGATTTTTTGCAAGCAATTTCCCTTGTTGAATTGCAGGCTGGGCTACCATTGGATGACCGTTGGGGTATTCAGGTGTTTCTATGAGAGCGTTATCACCAATTGCAAAAACATTTTCGAGCAATTTAATTCTGCCAAAAACATCCACTAATATTCGGTTTTGTTTGTTTATTGACTCTTTTGGCAATCCCTCAACGGTTACTCCCTTTACTCCTGCTGTCCATATAAAGTTTTTTGTTTCAAGCGTTTTACCGTTATCAAGAATAACTTTTGTGCCATCAAATAATTTTACTGAAGTATTTAGCAAAATGTCAACTTTCATATCTGACAAATACTTCAAAGCTTTTTGGGAAAGTTTTTCAGGCATTGTCAATAACAAACCTCCGGCTGCCTCAATCAGATATATTTTCATTTCAATTCCTTTCAACTCCGGATAGTCTTTTGGTAAAATGTATCGTTTAAACTCTGCCAATGCTCCGGCGATTTCTACTCCGGTTGCTCCTCCTCCAACAATTGCGACACTGCTTAAACATATTTTTTCGTCCTGAATACATGTAACTGCAGCTTTTTCAAGATTTTGTAAAAGCCTGCTTCTAATATCGAGTGCATCGGTTACTGTTTTCAAACCAGTAGAGAAACGCTCAAAACCTTTATTGCCAAAAAAATTTGACTCGCTTCCACTTGCCAAAACCAGATAATCATAATTAATTGTTCCAATAGTTGTATTAAGTGTATTATTGTTCGCATCAACACTGGTTGCTTCAGTCATCCGGAAAATAAAATTCCGATAATTTTTGAAAAGTTTTCTAAACGGAAATACAATGCTGTCGGGTTCAATTCCGCTGGTTGCTACCTGATAGAGTAATGGGAGGAATTGATGAAAATTGTTTTTATCAATCAACACCACTTGAACAGGCAAATCTTTTAATGTTTTTATGAGATTCAAGCCTGCAAAACCACCTCCCACCACTACAACCGTGGGAAAATCTGATTCAGAAACACAAATTCTTCCCTGATCAAAACAATTTTTATCATCGCAGCATTGCATTATACAAGTATTTAAAATTTAAATTTATATGGCCAGTATTCCCTTTTCGTCTGTTCTCACTTTAAACACATCAATAACGGGCGAAACGATAATCATACCATCTCCACTGTAACCTGTGCGGGCATTTTTGCGAATAAGTTCAACCACAGTGGTTACATGTTCTTGGGCAACAAGTATTTCCAATTTTATTACCCGGTAAGCTTCAGCAAACGGATATTTGTCGCTAATGTGCTCTTTTTCATGATCGGAATATTGACCGGTTCCCTCGCATTCGACAAAGGTCATACAACAAAATCCTTCTTTATTTAAGGCTTTGTACACGTCCTCAACCATACGATGTCTGATATAAGCTTTAATTAATTTCATGATACAATTTTTTAAATTTTATAAACTATTTTACATTTTCTGAACAGTTAGCCAGTTCTTTAATTTCGCAACTGGCACATTCTCCCGCATCATTCAACTTTTCATCCTCCATAGCACAGGCATGTTCGTTAAATGAAGGTTTTTTGTTGAACAACAATTTTACTCCCAGTGCCAACACAGCGAAGGCAACCAGGAAAACCGACAGTATCAATATTTTTAAAAACATAACTTGCTCCTTTCTTTATTAATTTGTGAAAGAAGATCCCGGAACATTTTGTCCCGGTGATCTTACTTTCTTCTCCCTAACTAAACTACTAAACTATTCGCTATCAGTTGTTACGTAATTTTCAGAAAGATTTACATAATTTATTGTATATGAACTTTGTGACCCGTCATTTCCTTTTTAGGTTCAGTTCGATCATATTTGCAACAAGCATTAAGCTTATCATAATCTTCATCTTTAGCCTTGTGCATTACTGTGTCATGCCCTACTTTTGCAATAGCCATATGTATTTTATGGATATCTGTTTTTGTGTCATCAAAAGAGACAACAATAATTTGGGTTTTCTCAGTCCAATCGGCAGATTTTACACCAGGTACACCAATGGCTGCCTTTTCTATAGTGCTTTCACAGGTACTACAGGTGCCAAATACTTTAAATTTTTCTGTTTTCGTGTTTGCGAATGCCGTTGTCACACTTATTAAAGCGATGATCATCATTAATAAAACTACTTTTTTCATAACATTACTTTTTAAATTAATTCATTACTTTTTTTTAAATATTCTTGCTCGAACAAAGAATTAATCGTTTAAATCGCAACACCCTAATCGTTTCCCGCCAAAATTTTCATTGTTATCTTTTGCCAGTTTTGCAAGCCTTGCTCTAAAAGAATATGGTTTATTCGTTTTTATCGTAATCCCGAAAACTGACAACATTTTAACAATTTCATTTTCACTTATTTCGTATGGATTATAGATAAATGAAACATGATGAAGTGTACATTTAAACTTGTCGATTCCCTGGGTCGAATTAAATTTCACCGATAATTCCTCAATCTTTTCTGCTGTTATACTTTCGTTTAACATAAATCTTTTATATTCTAATAATTCATTCATAAGCTATTTTTTATTTGGTAAAGCATAAACCAATATTTCATCGTCATCAAGGAAACTTCTACCCACATTTTTATAAATCAGTAATTTTTTGTGACCATTGTTGCTTGCTATTTTCAAAGAATGACTGTTAGGAACTATTGTTTTCATGATTTCCTGTTTTAATGTGAATGTTTTGATTGTAAATATTCTACCGTTTCGCTTGTGGTAAGCGGATGGGTTACATTGCCGGTTCGTAAAAAGAAAACGGTTCTGTTGCCTTCATTGAAATAAACAGGACGTAGTGACGGTCTAACTAAAATTGTACAAACTTCTTTTTCATCAATGGTATAAAAAGATATATGTAATTTCGGACAAATGTCTTTCCCAAATTCGGTCGAGACAATCGTTATCAACCTTTGTTGAAAACCATCCTTGTCCTTCTTTTTTAAGGAAAAATAATCATCGTCAAGGCCAAGTATTTCACCGTAGTCGTCAACACCAATTATTAAAGTGCCTCCCTTTCCGTTTAAAAATCCGGCTATAGATTTTAATATAACATGCTCCAGATTTTTGTCAGTCTTTACTTGTCTGTAATCATGACGCAACGAAGATTTAAATTCTACAAATTCGGTTTCACCTTCAGCAATTAAACTTGGAATACTTTGTTGCAGCAACTGTCTTTTGCCATATAAAAGCAAATTTTTCTTTTTAATTGAAGTATAGTAAAAACCCGAAATCAGCCCTACAGCAACTCCT
>JBBQPP010000261.1:0-5984 GCA_038217255.1 Bacteroidales bacterium
CGGCAAGGAAGGCGGATTCACACAGTACTTGCCAAAGGGCGAGGAAATGACATTTTTTGATGCTGCCGAAAAATACAGAGAAGACCAAACGCCATTGCTGGTTTTGGGTGATAGTGTTACCACCGACCACATTTCGCCAGCCGGAGCTTTTAACGAAAACTCCGCCTCGGGCAAATACTTGTTGGCACGGGGTGTGGAAAAGAAGGATTTCAATTCTTACGGGTCGCGCCGGGGAAACGACGAAGTTATGGTACGAGGCACATTTGCCAATGTTCGGATAAAAAACAAACTGGCCGGCAAGGAAGGCGGATTCACACAGTACTTGCCAAAGGGCGAGGAAATGACAGTTTTTGATGCTGCCGAAAAATACAGAGACGACCAAACGCCTTTGTTGGTTTTGGCCGGGAAGGATTATGGCAGCGGATCTTCGCGCGATTGGGCTGCAAAAGGTACTTTTTTATTGGGAATAAAATGTGTACTTGCCGAAAGCTACGAACGGATACACAGAAGCAATTTAGTGGGAATGGGCGTGTTGCCACTTCAATATAAAAATGGCGAAAATGCAGAAAGCATTGGGCTTACTGGCAAAGAAACATTTACGGTAACTGGAATTGCAAACGACATTAAACCACTTATAGAAGTTCTGATTAGCGCCAAAAACGAAAAGGGTGTAGAACTCAAATTTCAAGCTATTGCCCGTTTAGATTCCAACATAGAAATTGAATATTACCGCAACGGTGGGATTTTGCAATATGTGTTGAGGCAGTTTTTAAACAATGAATGATCACGCTATACAAAAATATACGATCAATAAAATACTAATAATTAAAATAATTTATCATAATAATTAACATTTTAAAAACAAATAACATGACAACATTAAAAGCACAAGCTCAGTGGACAGGAAAGATTAAAGAAGGAAAAGGCACAATGAAATTTACCGGTTATGAAGGCGTTTACACTTTTGCTTCCCGTTTCGAAGGAAGCCAAGGTGCAAGTCCTGAAGAACTTATAGGTGCAGCCCATGCCGGATACTATTCAATGTATCTTTCACTGTTGCTAACTCAAGCAGGACTAGATCCGCAAAGTATCGACACAAAGGCAGAAGTGACCATTGACCAAGATGATTCTGGTCCGCACATTACCGAAATCAAGCTCGATTGCAAAGTAAAATGCCAGGGGCTGGATGAAAGTAAACTAAAGGAATTGGCATCAACTACCAAAGAAAAATGCCCGGTTTCGAGATTGTACGCAGGTGGAACAGCCAAAATTTCGGCTGAAGCACACTTGATTAAGTAAGCCAAGATGGTCTCCAAAAAAGAGACTGGCTGAAAAACATATTCTGTTAAAACTTAAAAATATTAGAAATGGATTTTTCCAAAAATCTTCTGGACTATTTTAAGAAGCCGAAAGAAGAAACTGAAAATCAGGCTCCCGAGGGCGTTTGTCCACTTTGTTGGGGCTACCAGCAATATGATCATAAAATTCGCAATCTCTTTGAGGACGATCAAATCGATGTGAACCATCACAAGAAAAAATACACGCTCATACGAAGGTTTGTTAAAGAATATGTTGATGGTATTCGTTTATTGAAAGGCGAAGATGAAGTATGCCCTACATGTGGTAATAAACATGATAAAAATGATTGAGTGCCTCATGATAAAAAGTTGTATGAGTTGAGACTAAATTCAAATTAAAAAATTAACATGGCAAGTGAAAATTTATACCCAAAAGTAACGAAGGAAATTGTTGATAAACGAAAGGCTTTGGCGCCTGAAACCATGGAAGCATGGAACAATTTCAGCAATACAGTTTTTAAAGAAGGGGCACTTTCTGAAAAGACAAAACAATTGATTGCAGTAGCTGTCGGGCACGTAACGCAATGCCCATATTGCATCCGATCGCACACAAAAATAGCGATGCGAAAAGGCGCCAGCCAGGAAGAAATAATGGAAGCAATTTGGGTGGCGTCCGAAATGCGGGCAGGTGCAGCTTATGCTCACGCAAGTATTGCTTTGGATGAAATGGTGGAATAACCCGCCCGAAAGCCTCCCCTAACCCCTCCGAAGAAAGGAGGGGGATAAGAACAAACTTATCGACAACTTTGGGTAAATTATACATTGGTCTTTTAATTTTTCACATGAACTTGATTCAGCAAAATAAAGAGGTCTGGACGATTGGCCATTCAACCCGCAGTTTGGATGAATTTGTTGACATGTTGAAATCTTTTCAAATTGAAGTTGTGGTTGACATTCGGAATTTTCCGGGTTCAAAGAAATATCCTCAATTCAATAAGAAAGAATTGGAGGATAGTTTGCCAAAAAACAATCTCAAATACATTCATTTGAAAAATTTAGGTGGAAGAAGAAAGGCAAAATCAGATTCAAAAAACACATCCTGGCGGCACCCGGCATTTCGTGGCTATGCCGATTACATGGAAACTGGAACTTTCAATGATGGAATAAAGGAACTGGAAGAAATTGCCATCATGCAACGCACAGCTTATTTGTGTTCAGAAGCAGTATGGTGGCGCTGCCACCGCTCCCTGATTTCAGATTCATTGAAAGCCAAACATTGGAAAGTGATGCATATCATGGGCATCAATAAGGCAGAAGAACACCCATACACACAACCTGCCAGAATTGTGGATGGCACATTGACATACAAAACGGAATAAAAAAATTACAAATGAAAGCACAGTTAAAAAACCTAATGCATAGCTTCTTAACTGGTTTTAACTGCATAAAGCTCACGGGCTTCTTCTGCTGCTTCAATCATATTTGTTAATGCGCTTTTCGTTTCTGACCAATCGCGCGTTTTCAGCCCGCAATCTGGGTTAATCCATATTTTTTCAGGTTGTATCCACTTTTCAGCTTTTCGCAGCAACGCAACCATCTCCTCTTTGGATGGCACCCTGGGTGAATGGATATCGTAAATTCCCGGTCCGATATCATTAGGGTAATTAAATTCGGAAAAAGAATCCAAAATTTCCATTTGCGAACGCGAAGATTCTATGCTTATCACATCAGCATCCAATTCGGCAATTTTATCCATAATGTCATTGAACTCTGAATAGCACATGTGCGTGTGGATTTGCGTGGTGTCCTCAACTCCCGCATAAGAGAGCCTGAATGCTGTAATAGCCCAATCAAAGTAAGTGTCCCAATCCATTTTACGGAGCGGAAGGCCTTCCCTGAGTGCCGGTTCGTCAATCTGGATAATACGGATGCCTGCACTTTCCAAGTCCCTCACTTCATCATTTATGGCCAATGCAATTTGGTTGCAAGTTTGGGAGAGGGGTTGGTCATTGCGCACAAAGGACCACTTTAAGATGGTAATAGGTCCGGTCAACATACCTTTTACTGGTTTTGAGGTGAGCGATTGTGCATAAGTTGTCCAGTCAACAGTCATGGGCTTTGGCCGCGCAATATCGCCAAAAATAATCGGTGGTTTTACACAACGTGAACCGTAACTCTGTACCCACCCATTTTTTGTGAATGCAAATCCTTCAAGCATTTCCCCAAAATATTCAACCATGTCGTTGCGTTCAAATTCCCCATGAACCAAAACATCTAAACCAACTTCTTCCTGCCAAAAGATTGCAGCTTTTATCTCCTGTTGGATGCTACTGTTATACTCTTTCGCGCTTATTTCACCTTTTTTTAGCTTTGCCCTTAACCTCCTGATTTCAGTGGTTTGTGGAAAAGAGCCGATGGTCGTTGTAGGAAATCCAGGCAAATGCAGAACTTTCTGCTGTGCTTCTTTACGCTGTGCAAATGCCGTTCTGGAAGGTCTTCCCATTTTTTCAGCCTTTGCCATCCGGGATTTTACTTTGCTATTATGTATCAATGTTGATTCCTTTTTAGATACATGGATGTTTTGATTTTGCAAATATTTGGATTGAACCTCTTCTTCCTTGTCACCAAGCGCTAATTGCCTGAGAACAATTATTTCCCTGATTTTTTGTTTTGCAAAAGCCAGCCACGGCTTAATTCCATCTAAATTACCCGGACTAATTTCTGAATCCAAATCACAGGGAACATGCAATAAGGAACAGGATGGGGCAAGCATTATCCTTTCTTCGCCAAATTTTTCAACCGCTTGATTGATAATATCCAGCGATTTTTCAAAATCGTTTTTCCAAATATTACGCCCGTCCACAATCCCCAGTGACAAAAGCATATTTGCCGGTAATTTGTTCACTAATTCGCCCAATTGCGAAGGCGCCCTGACGAGATCGACATGAACGGCATCCACTGGAAGTTGCAAAAGGGTCTCAAAATTATCGCCCACTTCGCCAAAATAGGTAGCCAGCATAACCTTTAATTCCGGAAATTCTTTTCTTACCACTGAATAAGCATGGGTAAAAGCCTCTTTCTGTTTTTGTGATAAATCTGTAATCAAAAAAGGTTCATCAAACTGAATCCACTCCACACCATTTGATTTCAATAGCGCAATCATTTCAACATAAACTTTCAATAAGTTTTCGAGCAGGTCAATCCTGTCAAAACCTGCCTCCTTTTCTTTGCCTAAAAGCAAAAACGAAACAGGCCCAATTAATACCGGTTTGGTAAGCAAGCCGGTATCTTTTGCCTCTAAAAAATCTTCCAGGAACTTGAGTGATGACAACTTAAATTGCTGGTTTTTGTAAAACTCAGGAACAATATAATGATAGTTGGTGTCAAACCATTTGGTCATCTCCATCGCCGTAATATCTTTGTTTTTGTCCTGATATCCCCTTGCCATTGCAAAATAAAGGTCCAGCATGGCTTTGCCTGTATTATTGCTTAGGCTGGAATATCGTTCAGGGATAGCCCCTACTGTTAGGCTCATGTCCAGTATATGGTCATAAAATGAAAAATCATTCGACGGTATCAAATCAATTCCCATATCCTTCTGAAGTTGCCAGTTTTTAAGTTTTATCTCTTTCCCTGTCCTGATTAGCTCTTCATAACTGATTTTCCCTGACCAGTAAGATTCCAATGCTTTTTTTGTTTCCCGATGGTTTCCAATGCGGGGATACCCTAAATTATGTGTTATCATCTTTTATTTTATTTATGTATTTACTCCTTGTCTGTGCAAAACTAACAAAAAAAACATATAAAGACCTATGTATCTTTTTATAAAAATATTTTTTACATTTGTATATGAACTTTTAAAGAAGACAATTATGACTGTAACCGGAAGGAGTCACATTTTAACTAACTTTTGTCAGTTTTTCGGAGTTTATGTATCTTCTTAAACTTAATCAAAATGTACAAAAAAGTAATTAAGTTATTTTTAAGGCTGGCTATTGCAACCGGATTTTTATCAGCAGTTGCCGACAGGTTTGGATTGTGGAGCAAGAAGTTTTCAGTGTGGGGGAACTGGGATTCTTTCTTAGAATATACAAAAGTGATAAACCCATGGGTTCCAAGTTTTTTAATCCCTGCCATTGCAATTATTGCAACTGCTGCCGAAATCATTTTAGCAGTTTGTCTGTTGGTAGGATTTAAAACTGGATTGTTTGCAAAACTAAGCGGACTCCTGTTGCTGATATTCGCTTTATCGATGACTTTTTCAATTGGTGTAAAAAGTGCTTTTGACTATTCAGTTTTCAGTGCTTCCGCCGCAGGTTTCGCATTAAGCCTTATGAAAGAGAAATTTATTGAGTTAGATTAATGGTTCATGCAAGTTGTACATCTTTAAATAACAAATCGATGAAAGAAATAAAATTAAAACGGATTTACGATGAACCGTCAGACGATGACGGAACCCGGGTTTTGGTGGATAGGCTCTGGCCGCGTGGCATTTCCAAAAAAGAGGCGAATCTCGATGAATGGAACAAAGAAATTGCTCCCTCCACAGAATTGAGAAAATGGTTCAATCACGAAAAAGATAAGTTTGAGGAATTTGCCCTGCTATATCGGGTAGAGTTAAAAGAAAAGGAAGATACTTTGAATGAGTTGCGGAAAATTGGAAACCATAAAACTGTGTGTTTGTTG
>JBBQPP010000262.1:0-5981 GCA_038217255.1 Bacteroidales bacterium
AGATAATATTTTTTACAGCGATATTTTCGAGTCATTTAATTTTAAAGCTGATGATTTTCGGGCATCTGACCATTTGCCGGTTTCGTGTGTTTTGATAAAGAATCAACAATAAATTACAATACTCAAAATCCAAATTTCAAATAAATTTTCAAATCCAAATTTCAAAACTCAAACCCGCCTGAACGAAAAGACTGTTAAATTTCCAAATACACATTTCTTAAATTCTGAATAACGAAGAGATTTGCTTGAGATTTGTTTGTGAAATTGTTTATTGGGATTTGAAATTTATTTGGTTGTAGTTATTTGGGAATTGATATTTCATCTGTTGAGTATCTCCAGGGCTGCCACTTTATCGTTTGCCAATTGGGCAACAAGCATGTCGATATTGGCGAATTTTTGCTCGTCCCTTATTTTCCCAACAAATTTCAAGGATATTTCTTTACCATATAAATCACCGTCAAAATCGAAAATATGTACCTCAATACTACGGTTGTCTGCATTATTATTAAAAGTTGGCCGGGTACCAATGTTCAACATACCGTTGTAAATTAAGTCGACAAGTTCAACTTTTACTGCATAAACACCATAACCTGGAATTATTTTATATTTATCAGATGCCTCAATATTTGCGGTTGGAAAACCTAATTTTCGCCCAAGTTGTTTGCCTTCTACCACGGTTCCGTGCAATGTAAACATGTAGCCCAAATAATGATTGGCTTTCTCGATTTTACCGTTTTGCAGTGCATCCCTTATTTTTGTTGAACTCACACTTTCTTCTTTAACTAAAAGTGCATCAAGCTTTTCTATCTCAAAATTGAATTTCTCAGCGCATTTTTGCAGATAATCAAATCCGCCTTCACGGTTTTTGCCAAATTTATGGTCGTAACCCACTACCAGACAGTGTGTACCAATTTTATCAACTAATATTTTTTCAACAAATTCAGTATAAGATAGTTGCGAAAATTCCTTGTCAAATGTGTAAACAATCAAATGGTCAATTCCATATTTTTCAAAAAGATCTATTTTTTCTTTGAGCGTCGTCAACAACCTTAAATTGCCCTCATTAGGAGAAGTGACAAGTCGCGGGTGAGTGTGAAATGTGAATATAACTGTTTCTCCTTTATGTTGTTTAGCAAATTCCTGCAAACGCAAAATTACCTTTTGGTGCCCCAAATGGACCCCATCGAAAGTGCCAATTGTAACAACAGGCTTTTGGGCTTTAAACTGATTTATGTTAGTATATAATTTCACGTGTTTTAATGAATAAAAGCGAACATATATTTTTTTAACGAGATAGTGACCGTAAAAATAAGAAAATCATCCAAAAGCGAATTTCTTAAAATATGTTATTTTCAATCATACTGTTTTTGGTATAGTGTATTTTGTTAATTTTACGCCCTTTAAAATAAAGCAGAGCATGATTTTTAAACGAATTATATTTATTGTTTTAGCGGGCTTAATCGTTTTCAGCAGTTGCCAGAAAAGTAACCAATTTACAATAGGTGGTAAAATTAGCCATGCTGAGGGAGATACAATTTATCTTGAGGAATTTTTGGTTTCAACAACAAAACCAATTTCAAAAACAGTAATAGATAAAAAAGGTGAATTTGAATTTAAGGGAGAAACGTCGGTTCCTACATTTTATCTTTTAAAATTATCTGATAAATTTGTTGTCCTCCTGGTCGATTCTCTTGACAATGTTTTTGTAGAAGCTGATATTGCTAATTTTGGAAGAGAATATGTCGTTCAGGGATCGCTGGGTTCAATACAAATTAAAGAATTAACAGAAAACCTAAACAGGACTGAACACAAGCTGGATTCACTGAGGCAGTTAAACAACTTGTACTTAGCAAATCCTGATTATGAAAACCTGCAAGCAAAATGGAATGAGGAATACGCTGCGTTAATTGAAGAGCAGAGTAAATTTTCAACCAATTTTGTTCTGAACAATCCGTTTTCGATGGCCAGTGTTTTCGCTTTGTATCAAAAATATAAAGATCAAAGTTATGTAATCCGTGATTTGCAAACCATGCGTACTGCAGCATCGGCTCTTTATGCAATTTATCCAAACTCAAACCTAGTAAAAGCTTTGTACGAAAATACGAAACAATATTTGCGGGATCAAAAAGCAGCGCAAATGAAACAATACATTGAACAGGAAGGTGTCAACAGTCCCGAAATTGTGTTGCCCAACCCCAACGGAAAGGAAATTGCACTTACATCGTTAAGGGGTAAAGTTGTATTGTTGCATTTTTGGGCAGCCGAAGATCAAGGGTCAAGAGTACTTAATAGTTTATTGTCTGATGCATATAAAAAATATAAATCAAAAGGTTTGGAGATTTATCAGGTCAATGTTGGTACCAATCGTAGCGAATGGCTTGATGTTATTGATAAAGATAATTTGAGTTGGATAAATGTCGGGGATATGGAGGGTAGCGCACAAGCCAGGTTAAATTATAATATTCAGAATATTCCGTATAATTATTTATTGGATAAAGAAGGAAAAATAGTTGCTAAAAACCTGACTGGTACTGATTTGGACAAAGCACTTGCCAAAATTCTTAAATAATTCCGAGATTAAATCTCTCAATAAAAATCTTTACAGTTAAGTTTTGACAGAAAAAGGAAAAATATATTTTGTTTCCGACGTTCATCTTGGGGCGCCTGCACTAAAAAACAACCACGAACGCGAGTTGCGTTTCGCACACTGGTTAGACAGTATCAACGACGATGTACAGGAACTCTATTTAATGGGCGATATTTTCGACTTTTGGTGGGAGTATAAAAAAGTTGTACCACGCGGATTTACGCGAATACTTGGGCGGATTGCCAATTTAACCGACCGTGGTATCCCTGTTTATTTCTTCCCGGGGAACCATGATTTATGGGTATTCGATTATCTGCCATCAGAGTTGGGGGTTGTTGTCCATCATAAAGAAATTGTAAAAGAAATTGAAGGCAAAAAGTTTTTTTTAGCTCATGGTGACGGTTTGGATGCAAGTGACGTTGGTTATAACCGACTGAAAAAAATATTTAAAAATAGAAAGCTTCAGTGGCTATTCTCGCGGTTACACCCCAATTTTGCATTGCATATTGCACATAAGTGGTCGAAATCGAGCAGGAAAGCAAAATTCGAAAAAGAAGATGAATTTAATGTTAATGTTGATGGGATGTATAAATTTGCAGAAAGTTTTTTGAAGGAAGAACAAGTAGATTATTTTATTTTTGGCCACCGTCATAAAATGGTCTATACTCCGATGAATGAAAACACAAAATTTGTACTTTTGGGTGATTGGATAAAGAACTTTTCGTACGGAGTTTTTGATGGCGATAAATTTGAATTAAAAAGATATAACGATACAGTAGAAAGCTAAGAAGTTGGATTACAATGAAAAAAGAAGTTTACACACGAATTATTGGGACAGGCAGCTATCTTCCACCTCTTGTCATCAAAAATGATTTTTTCCTGAACCACGAGTTTTACGAACCGTCGAAAAAGAAAATTACCGACAAAACCAACGAGGAAATAATAAAAAAGTTCTACGAAATCACAAATATTGCCGAAAGGCGTTATGTTGCTGAGGGACAGGTAACTTCTGATATTGCAGCCCTGGCTGTGAAAGATGCTTGTGATTCGTCGGGTGTTGAAATGGAGAGCCTTGAATTTATTATTGTTTGCCATAATTTTGGCGATATCATCAAAGGAAATGTGCGTATGAACGCATTGCCCTCGCTTGCCAATAAAGTAAAACTGAAGCTGAATATTAAAAATCCGTCATGTATTTGCTTTGATATGATTTCAGGTTGCCCCGGTTGGACGCAAGGAATGATCATGGCTGATGCTTATATTAAAAGCGGTTTTATGAAACGCGGCGTTGTTGTTGGCGCTGATGTACTTTCACGCATTTCCGACCCTCATGATCGCGACTCTATGATTTATGCCGATGGTGCTGGAGCAACGATTGTTGAAGCGACAGAAAGCGATGAACCTACAGGTATTTTATGCCATTCGAGCCGATCGGATTCTGTTCAATATGCTTCGTTGCTTACACTTGGTGAATCATACAATCCCGATTTCAAAGGAAATGATCAGTTTGTGAAAATGGTTGGACCCAAATTGTATTTATATGCAATCACCACAGTCCCAAAAGTGGTAAAAGAAAGCCTCGACAAAGCCGGACTGCATTTAAGCGACATCAAAAAAGTATTTATCCACCAGGCCAACGAAAAAATGGACGAGGTGATACTGAATAACGTGTTTAAATTGTACAAAGAAGAAGGCAACGTAATGGAAATTATGCCCATGAGCATCAGTAAATTGGGCAACTCATCAACGGCCACAGTACCTACTTTGCTTGATTTGGTGGTGAAAGGAAAAATGAATGGACACAATGTTAACAAGGGGGATTATATTGTCCTTTGCTCTGTAGGCGCCGGAATGAATATCAACTCTATAGTTTATAAGTGGTAGTTTAGAGTTTTAAATTTCCGGGTTCAAAGTTCAAAGTTCCGGGTATAATTAGAGGTTAAAGCTGTAAGTATAAAGTTCAAAGTTCAATGTTTGGAACGCAAATTTCTTGATTTCGGATTCAATCCTTAAAGCCCCTCCTTCGGAAGGTTTGGGGAGGCCTCTCTCTTTACCAACTCACTTCCTCCAACCCATTTTTTACAAGAAATTCATTAGCCCTGCTGAAATGATGGTTTCCAAAAAAACCACGACTTGCAGATAGGGGAGAAGGATGAACCGAACTCAACACCAAATGTTTGGTTTGGTCGATAAATTTGGTTTTACTTATTGCGTAATTTCCCCATAATATAAAAACTACGTTATTTTTTTGATCATTTATTTTGTGGATTACTGCATCGGTAAATTGTTCCCACCCTTTTTTTTGGTGTGATCCAGCCTGGTTCGCGCGAACTGTTAAAGTGGCATTCAGTAATAGCACTCCTTGTTTTGCCCAGTTGGTTAGATTTCCGCTTGTCGGGATTTCTTTTCCCAAATCGTTTTTTAATTCTTTAAAAATATTGCGCAAACTGGGAGGGAAATCAACTCCGTCATTTACCGAGAAACAAAGTCCATGCGCCTGTCCCGGGCCATGATAAGGATCTTGCCCAAGAATCACAACTTTCAAATTATCGAACGGACATTGGTCAAAAGCGTTGAAAATGAGTTTTGCAGGTGGGTAAATATTAAATATTTTATATTCGTTTCTGACAAAATTGGTAATTGCAGAAAAGTAATTTTTTTCGAATTCGTCTGTTAATGCTGATTTCCAGCTTTCTCCTATTTTTACTTCCATGGTTTGATTTTTTTGACTTATGATTTTTTTGAATGACAAAAGAAATTTAATGTTTAATTTGGCCTTTATTTATATTCTATTGCTTAATTATTCAGATGCAAAAGCAAGACAAGCTTTTATATCTTCATCTTGAATTGCTGGATAATCTGCAATTATCTCATCATGGGTCATTCCTGATGACAATAAATCAAGTATAAGCTCAACTGGATATCTCATATTCCTTATGGTAGGTTTTCCATGGCAAATCTCTGGGTTGATTGTAATTCTATTTAGTACTGACTTCATAATTTATGTTTTAAATCAAAAATAAGGTAATAATTCAAAATTTCAATTTTGTACTTTTAGCTTTCAAATAAATTCTCCATGGAAATTGTAAATATTGTTGTTGGATTAGTAGTTGGATTGTTGGTCGGGTACCTGTTGTTTCAGCTTAAACAAAAGTCGAAAGAAAACGAATGGGTTAGAAACGAGGCGCAAATGGAAGAGCGCATAAAAAATCTGCAATCTGAAAACGAACGGTTATCTGGTCATTTGGAAGAAGTTGAAATTCAACGGGAGCAGCAACTGCAGCAATTTGCCAAAGCAGAAGCTGAATTTGCCGGGCTTCGCGAAAAACTCGTCGCCCAAAAACAGGAAATGGAAGATTTGCAAAGGAAGTTTACAACTGAATTCGAGAATATC
>JBBQPP010000263.1:0-5959 GCA_038217255.1 Bacteroidales bacterium
TTCAAACAAAGAAATTACACGGAAAAATATCCAAAAATTATCTGATCTTTTTAGGGAAATTGAAGATTTAAAAAAGCAGGTTGCAGAATTAAAAAAAGCTGGTTCAATGAAAGACGATCCAGCCATTAAAGATTGCGAATCAAAAGCTTCCAGTAGTAATAAGGAGATCAATTCATTTCTTACAAAATATGGAATGATTAATTTACGGACCGACGGCAGAAAAATGATAATAGCACAAAAACTTGAAAGGCGTTCAGGCAGCAGTAAGTGGGATATTCATCAGCTTGAATACAGTACAAAAACCAATAGGTTTGAATTAGTTGAATAGTCAATTCAATTGCAACTTCACAAAAACCGGCAAATGGTCTGATGGCCAGCGCTGTTCTTTAGAATCCGTGAGAACTGCATATTTTAACACTGTTATTCCACCCTGTGTAAAAATATAGTCGATTCTTCTTTCCATTGGTGCGTTCCAGTCAAAACTGTTGAATGTTCCTACTGGTCCGTACGGTGGAGCTTCGGTAATTTCACGACTGTCTTTCATAAAAGTTTTTATCAATCCAATTGGTTCCGATTCGGGGTACAGATTGAAATCACCGGTTAAAATTACCGGCAAACCTTGATTTCCGCTAATTTCTTTTATTTTATCACGAATTACGAAAGCTGAATTTTTCCGTGCTTCATCTCCTTTATGATCAAAATGAGTGTTAAAAAACAAAAACGGCTTACCTGTAACCTTTGATTTGAATTTGCCCCAGGTTACTATCCGGGGTAATGCTGCATCCCATGATTTACTGGGTTTTTCGGGAGTTTCCGAAAGCCAGAATGTTCCACTTTCAATTAAGATGAATTTCTTTTTATTAAAGAAAACAGGGGAGAACTCGCCTTCTTTTTTACCATCATCCCGACCAACACCAAACCATTCATAATCGGGCAGGGTCTTTTGTATATCTTCTATCTGTACAATTAACGCTTCCTGAAGACCAAAAATATCGGGTTCATGAAATTTCAATAATCCACTAACCATTTCAACCCGGTTTGGCCAGGCGTTTATTCCATCGTTGGGCGTATTGTACCTGATATTGAACGTTATAATATTCATTTGTTGTGAAAACAATGTAACTGGGAAAATTATCAAAACTAAAAATAATATGTTTTTCATCGTTTTTAAGTTTTAATTCGTGCAGAAATCAAATTGCCTGAAAGTCTCTTTCTTTTGTTGCCCTTCAATAATAGTGTTTCTGGATTCTTTTTCCCCTTTTATTACAAATTCGTAACAGAATTCCATTATTTCAGCGAAATAGTCGGTCATGGGTTTGTCCGACATTTCGTGTGCAGCACCACAAGTTGTGTGCAACCAGTAGGGGACTTCCAGCTGCCTTAGTTTTTGGGCAATTGTAAACGAACCGTTCAAAATCAAATACCCCGGATCACCGTTTTTGCAGTAATGATGTGGAGCAGTGGAGTAGGGAACAAGATTATCGTCAGTTCCATGAAAGAGCATTGTTGGAATAGCCGATTCATCGTAGATTACAACTGTATCGGGAATTGCGCCCGCCATACTTATTACTCCTGCATACGAAACAGGTCCTGAATCCAGACCGTAACACATTGGTGGCATATATGCTGCATTTAAAGCAGTTTCAGCACCGGCACTGCTTCCTGCCAAAATAATCTTTTGTGGGTCGATGCCAAATTGTTCGCGGTTTTCGATCAGGAAAAAAGAGGCATCCTGCACATCCTGTACCGCCGATATAAATGTGTTTAACTTGTCATCAGCCGGGCAATTGCATCCAAAACCGCTTTCTTTCCCTTTTCGTGTGAGTCTGTATGAAATGGAAGCCACCACATATCCATAACCAGCCATTTGATTACAGAAGTTTTTAATTTTTTCCGAATCTCTTTGTCCACCGCTAAATCCTCCGCCATGTATGTAAATTATTGTTGCCCTTTCAAATTCTGCGTCATTTTGCGGAAGATAAATATCAAGATCCAACTTTTCGCCATATTTTGTGGCATAAGTGTATGTTTCAGTGTTGATTTCATCAAACCAGGGTTCGGAATATCGATCCTGTGAAAATATACTTGAAGAAAAAAGCAGTGCGAAAACAAAAACCATAAAACTTCTGTACATATCGAATTATTTATTGCGTGAATTTAAATATTAATGGCAAATGTAAGGATTGATAAATAAAAAAGATGGAATTCGTTGTGAATTCCATCTTTAAAGAAGGACCCAATAAAAATCTTCCCTAATTTTTATTATCTGTCAATATTAAACCAAACTTTAGGCCAATATATTGTTGCACTGAAATTCAAATGTTTAGGTGTATTATATATTATTATTTTTGTCCTGATGTGGGATAATATGGTTTTTATTCGGAATTAAGCCTTGCAGTATTTATAAACCTGCCAGGTTTAACCACAATGTCAACTACTGTTCAATCACCAAAACCCGCACCCCCTTGGAATGTGAAGAAAATTCAGGTGCATACATTGATTGAACCGTACTGATTCCGTTTGAGAAATTTCCCTGGTGCGAAACCCACAACGGGTATTCCAAAACGTATTTTCCTTTGGGCAGATAATCTATAAAAAAGTTCATTGAAGCATCTTTTGCCGATTGATAATAACCAATTCCGTCCTGATATTGATAGCCTGACAACACATTTACAGGTTCGAAACATGACGCCCGCATATCTTTTAGGTGCACAAATTCCATGTCGCGGTCGGTGCTGAGAACAATCCGAACGATTACTTTATCGCCAACTTTGAGATTATGTAATTCATCAACAGGTTCAATTGCTTTGGCTCCAGCGGTTTGAACCTCTTTAAAAAGTTTTTTCTCAATTTTTAGCGGTGATTCAGCGGAAGTAATTTTGTCAAGCTGCTCAAAATATTGCCAGTACAAACCTCCCCACGAAATACCGGGATCGGGTTTCGAAATCGTAATTTTTCCCATTTCCGGGGTAATTTCATTTTTGTGCCACACTTTTTTGAAATATCCGGTTCCGGCCTGAATATTCAATGATTCGTCTTTTTCCGGATCAAATTTCTTTCCGCCTATTTCAAAACTTACCTGGTTTTCGGTGGCCAGCCAGTCTGTGCCGCCTAATAATAACGCGTAACAAGCCTCTGAAGTGGCTTTTGTTGTATTCCAACTGTTTGTCTGTTTGTTTTTGAGCAACCAAACCCGCAATTCATCAACTGCACTGTTGTTTTGCGCTACTTCATCAAACAATTCAATCATCAAACTCTGAGTTTCCACTGCCGATTCGTTCCAGTAGTAACCCCATTGTGTTTTCCAGAACATACCCAATTCATCGGAATGTGTGGCAAATTCGTTTAGCGATTTAACGATTTTAAGGGGCACTTCTTTTTGCCCATCGCGAAACAAAGCCAATGCAATCAGCCCTTTCATGTAATTATTTTGTTTCAGCCAAAAAGTACCTGCCTGTTCTTTATAATAATGAACTGCTTCAGCAAGTTCTTCAGTAAGTGGAATGTCTTTAAAAAAGCTGCGCCCATACAAATAATGCACTGCCATGTTTGAAAAATGGTTTTTCCCCAGATCTTCTTTTTTTACATTCGTTTTTATTTGATTGTATTCTTTTAAAAGTTCATTGTCCAAATATTGGATTGCTTTTTCCAGCATTTGCCATACTTCGGGGTCTTTTTGGGCATTTAAAACATTGAGTTTTCTGAGATGCCCCAAACCTGAAACAATGTGTTGCGTAATGTACCTGTTCTCTTTTCCGCCTTCAAACCATGGCCAGCCACCGGAAGGATATTGCCCCTGCTTCAATTTCAGGATGGCTTTTTCCTGTTCATTGTTCATTTTATTGAGGTCGAAAAGCAGCGCGATGCGTTTGTTTCTCTCAGTTTCATTTTGAGCGTCAAGAACCCATGGTGTTTCTTCCAATAACACATTTTTAAGTTCCTGGTTTTGTTCTAATTTCGATAGAAAGGCTTCCCTGTTTTGTTCTAATTTCCAGGCATCAAAAACCCGTTTTATTTTTGGGCTTGAATTAATTACAGACGCAGCAATAGCGTTGGCATAATACCGGCTAAAAGTTTGTTCCATACATTCATACGGAAATTCCATCATATAAGGCAAAGCCTGTATTGCGTACCAGGCCGGATTGGCAGTAAATTCAAATGTAAGCGCGTGGTTTTTACGTGTTTCCGAAGTTGTATTTACGAGTTTGTCAAGCACAAAAGTTTTTGTTTGTCCCTGTCTAATCCAAACTGGCAAAGTTTCGGTAACCAGCATTCGATTGGTAAGAACAGGCACAACTTTTTCTTCGCCATCGGTAAAATCTCCCGATTGTGCAACTACCCGGCAAGCCACAGCCTGCGTTCCTTCCGGGACTTCAATCTCCCAACTCACTAAAGTGCTTTGCCCGGCATCTACCTGAAAACCTTTTTTCGAATTATTGTTTTTGAAATTTGCATCCACAGGTTTCATGGTCAAAGCGTCAAACAACATCAATTGCGACTGGCCTTCTAATTTTTTATCCGAAAGATTTACAATTTTAGAAGTCAAAATCATTTTATCGCCTTCACGCAGAAAACGGGGCAGGTTGGGGACAACCATCAAATCTTTGCTCGTAACAAGTGTTTTTTCAATCAATCCTGTTTTCAAATCCTGAGTATGTGCAAATCCCAGCATTTTCCATTTTGTCAGCGCTTCGGGAACAGTGAAGTTGAATATGATTTCTCCGTCTTCGTTTGTGCGCAGGTAGGGAAAGAAAAATGCAGTTTCGTTTAAATTTTTTCGGGCTGAAATTGTGGATAACAATTCCGTTGGAACGGGAGGTGGTTTAATTTCACTCTCGCGTGTAACTGGAATAATTTCTTCAAAAGCTTCACTATCCATCGTTTCAAGTTCAACCTGATTATTTACCGGAGAGTTTCCCCGGATACTAATTGAAGACACTGCACCTGTTTTCATAATCCTCGATTGTAATCCTGAACCGGTAACAACCATTTCTTCCAATCCATCATTTTCATTTGCCAACTGAACGTCAACAACAACACTTCCGGAAACATCAAATTCCAATGTTTTGTAGCCGATAAAGGAAATTTCAATAGTCGCTTTTTTATTTTGATATTCGAGATTAAATTTTCCGTTTTTATCTGAAACAACCTCTTTTTCTGTTCCTTTTATCCGAATAATTGCTCCCGGAATTACTTCGTTTTCAGCATTTTTTATAGTTCCGGAAAGCAAAACATTTTCTCCTTCTTTTGATGAAATAATTACAACTGATCCCTCCCTGATTACTTTTAGTTCTTTTTCCGAAAACTGTGGCTGATAGTAATAATTGAATCCAAACCACTGTAAATTATCCAATTGAATTTCTTTTAGCGAAACATATTTATTCCAGTTTTCAGCAATAATTTGTGTTTGTGAAGCTTCGAAACCCTTTTGCGAATTCCAGCGAAGCATTGGCCACCAAAACCGGTTCATATTAAAATCAAAACTGTTTGGTCTGAATTGATCCAGCGATGCATCATACATTGTTGCCACCATTTCAGCAGCCAGTTTTTCGCCATCGTTTCCTGTCAGTTTTATTCGCCACTGTTCTTCTTCACCGGGCGCCAATTTATCCCTGAAAGTTTCAAATTTTATGGCAATTTCCTTTTGTGAATATGGTACAGAAATGATTTCTGAATGATTGTAAAGACGCCCGTTTTTTACAAAAACGTAATTCAAACAAACGTTGCCGCTATATTCTTCTTTTATCGGAATATTTATTTTCTGAAGGCTATTTTTGATTGTCAACCAATTCTTTTCCAGTATTTTCCCGTTTTGTTCGAGTTCGTACAAAATTGTTATCTCTTTTTCAGAAGTCCCTGCAAACAATTCAATTGTTTCGCCTGGTTTTGCACTGTTTTTCTTCAATTCGAAGAAGTCTGTTTTTGCAAAAGGCATCGTATTTTCAGAAGAATCATAAAG
>JBBQPP010000264.1:0-5941 GCA_038217255.1 Bacteroidales bacterium
TGTTGGACGGCGAGTTAAAATTAACTGGTTCATACGAAAATACGGCTCAAAACCAGCCTTTTGTTGATTTGGGGTTTGACGCTGTAAAGTTTGATATTCCTCTTGCTTATCAATCACTTACAGGGTTTCAGAAATTGGTGCCGATTGCCGGACAAAGCCATGGTAAACTCAGCACCACATTAAAAATGAAAGGCCAGTTGACACCAATGTTTAAATTAATTCCCGCTTCAATTGATGGCACAGGTATATTCAATACCGAAAACCTCCGAATTATCGAATCTCCAATTTTTAATCAGTTGAAAGGAATTTTGTTGCCAGAAAAACTGAAAAATGTCGATATAGAAGACTTTAAGGCCAACTTTGTTATTGAAAACGGAAATATCGATCTCAAACCATTCAATACAAAAATTGCAGGACAGGAAACAACGGTTTTAGGTACATTAAGTGCTGAAAATCTGCTCAATATGCGGATGGATTTTAAAGTGAACCGTGATGCTTTTGGAAATGACATTCAAAATATTTTAAGTGTAATTCCTGGTAACGAAAAAATAACGGTTTTGCCTGCTGGTGTTTTAATTGATGGTCCGGTTGGAAAACCCGAAGTTAAAGTTGATTTATCGGAAGCCCGCAAAACGGTTACTAATGCTGCCAAAGACGGAATTAATGATTCACTCAAAAAATTAGGTAAAGGACTCCAGAAACTTTTGGAAAAATAATAGACAATTGTTTAAATGCAGTTTTTATTATAGGTTTTAAACTTATTAAATGGTAATTTGCATTTTCAATTTTTACACGCAAACAGCATTTTTTAGAACCTAATTTATAATGCAAAATAAAGTTGTTGTAATTACAGGCGCTTCATCAGGGATTGGGAAAGCTTTAGCAGAAGAATATGCAACAAAAGGCTGGAACCTTGTTTTGGCTGCCCGTCGTATTGATCGATTGAATGAATTGGAGATTAAATTCAATAACGTTGAAGTACTTTCTATCAAAACCGATGTAACCATTGAATCAGACTGTAAAAATTTGATCGATTCTGCCATTAAAACATTTGGTAAAATTGATGTTTTAATCAACAATGCGGGTATTTCAATGCGCGCAGCAACTGTTGATGTTGAAATGGATGTACTCAGGAAAGTGATGGACGTAAATTTCTGGGGCACTGTTTATTGCACTAAATTTGCTTTACCCTATTTGCTTGCGTCAAAAGGGTCGTTGGTTGGTATAATGTCGGTTGGTGGATATGTTGGATTACCTGCCAGGTCAGGATATTCAGCCTCCAAATTTGCCATGCGCGGCTTCCTCGATTCCGTTCGTATTGAGCATAGGCGTTCGGGTTTACATGTGCTTGTTGCTGCGCCAGGTTTCACTACTTCCGAAATAAGGAAAATGGCATTGACAGCCGATGGGACGCAGCAGGGAGAAACTCCACGCAATGAAAATGAAATGATGTCGGCAGAGGATTGCGCACACCACATTTACAAAGCTGTAAAACGTCGTCGTCGCAAATTAATACTCACATTTTGGGAAGGGAAAGCTACGGTTCTAATCGCGAAATTGTGGGCTGATCTGGTTGACGGGTTTATTTACCGAACATTCGCTAAAGAACCCAATTCGCCATTGAAATAAAGAATAAAAATCAATATTTTTACTTTCAATTAAAATTTAAATTTTTTTGAAATGGAAGAATTATCAATAGGATCAAGGGTTGATCATCCGCGTTATGGCGAAGGGATTATAAGTAAAAACAATTTAACCGCTTACGAAATATTTTTTGAGCATGGTGGTAAAATTGAAATTACCAAAAGGAATACAGATTTGACGGTTATCACCAAAAATGAAGACGCCCCCAAAAGTGGCATTACTGTGAAAGAGATAGAAAAAGTAATGACCTATGTTCTTGATCAATACGCCTCGTTGAACGAAGTTGTTCCGCTTGGCGAAAAATGGATGGGTGGAATGATGTCACTTCAACCTACCAACAAGAGTCTGCAACCCAAGGAAATACCAATCGAAACATTTTTTCACAAAATTGTGATGTTGCGCGACAGGCTGCGGGTTTTGGAACAAAACATAAACAGCCACAGTGTTCTAAGCGATGAAGAAAAGATTGATTTACAACAGTATATTACAAGGATCTACGGCTCATTGACCACGTTCAATATTTTGTTTTCCGAAAAAGAACACTATTTTGTGGGGGCAAAAACGAAATAAATATGATTATGAAAAAATTCAATTTGATACTCGCCTCAATTTTTATTGTAGTTGGATTATCAGCTCAGGATAAAACCCTGAAAGTGTGGCCCAACGGCGCACCAAATGATAACGGAATGAAAGAACCGGAGGAGAAATATGACGGTGTTCGGGTTCGCAATGTTTCTGAAGCCGAAATGTATGTATATCTCCCCGAAAAAGAAAAAAATACAGGTGCCGCTGTGGTAATTTGTCCGGGAGGAGGTTATATGATTGAAGCCATGGATCACGAAGGATATGACATGGCAAAATGGTTGCAATCGAAAGGAATCGCGGGAATTGTTTTGAAATACCGGCTCCCGTATGGTCACCATGAAATTCCGTCGGGCGATGCACGGCAAACCATGCGCATTGTGAGGATGAATGCAAAAGAATGGGGGATTGACCCGGATAAAATTGGAATTGCAGGCTCATCTGCAGGCGGCCATTTGGCGTCAACTGTTGGTACACGCTTTGATTTAGGAAACAAACAAAGCACCGACCCAATTGAAAAGATGAGTTGCCGCCCTGATTTTATGCTACTGTTGTATCCTGTTATTAGTTTTAATGAAGCAATTGGTCACATGGGATCGCGCAAAAACCTGATTGGCGAGGGGAATGACTGGAAACTGGCAAAACAATATTCAAACGAATTGAATGTTACAAAAGATACACCGCCAACTTTTTTGATTTTGGCCGATGACGATAAAACTGTTATCCCGCAAAATTCAGTCGATTTTTACCTGGCGCTCAAAAAATATGATATTCCTGCTGAAATGCACATTTTCCAGGAAGGTGGACATGGGTTTGGAATGACAAAAAAGAATCTGCCGGTTGATCAATGGCCAGATTTGTTTTACAACTGGCTGAAAGCACAAAAAATCATCAAATAAATGCAGCTTACCCACCCACTTGAGGTACTGAAATTCTGTCCAAAATGCGGTTCTTCCAAGTTTCAGATTTCAGGCGAAAGATCTTTAAAGTGCGGCGACTGCGGATTTCATTATTACATAAATGCTTCGGCGGCAGTGGCGGCGCTTGTAACCGATGGTAACGGCAGATTGATGATGGTAACACGTGGGATTGAACCACATTATGGAAAACTCGATTTGCCCGGTGGTTTTGTCGATCATAACGAAACTGTTGAAGATGCAATAAACCGGGAGCTTTTTGAAGAACTTGGGATGAAAACAAAGTCACTCAAATATCTGAGTTCAGGGTCAAACGAATATATTTTCTCTGGTTTTTCTGTGTTTACAGTCGATATGGCATTCGAAGTTGTTCCGGAAACCATTGAAAATTTGAAACCGATGGACGATATACTCGAATATCGGTTTTATGCTGAAAATGAATTTGATTATGATGACATTCCAGCTCCTTCAATCAAACAATTTGTAATCGATTTTTTCAAAAAATGAATAACATTCAAAATCGGATAGCGGCACTTCGAACTGAAATGAAAAATTTGGGTTTGGATGCCCTGTACATATCAGGAACCGATCCGCATGCAAGTGAATATTTGCCTAAAAGATGGCAAATCCGTTCGTTTATTTCGGGTTTTACAGGCTCATTCGGGATTGTTGTTGTTACTGCAAACAAAGCCGGTTTGTGGACCGATACCCGATATTTTATTCAAGCCGAAGAACAATTGAAGGGATCCTGAATTGCAATGCATAAACTTCGTGTGCCAGATGCCGTTCCGCCTGAATATTGGCTGGCTGATAAATTGCTTGCAGGAAATATTGTTGGGATTGATACTCAAACCATTTCGGTGGCCGGGTTTAGGAATTTGCAAAAAGCATTGTCAAAAAAGGGCATTGAATTAGTTGCTTCACCTGATTTGTTTGAAACGATTTGGAAAGACCGCCCGCAAATTCCAACCGATAAAATATTTAATTTTGAAACCGCTTTTACAGGATTTTCACGAAAAGAAAAACAAAATCAACTTGGAGAAAAACTGAATAAATTAGATGCTGATTATCATGCAGTTACAATGCTCGATGAATTGGCCTGGCAGTTTAATTTACGCGGGTCAGATATAAACTACAATCCTGTTTTTATGGGATTTGGTTTGGTTGGGCTGAATGAAAATATTCTTTTTGTAAATAAATCAAAAATTCCAGAAGAACTTTTCGAATTGCTTAAAAATGAAAATGTAGGTATCAAAGAATATGATGCTTTCTACTCGTTTTTAAAGGAAATAAAAAACAAGAAAATCGTTCTTGATCCACTAACTACAAATTTTCAGGTTTACAATTTACTGATAAAAAACAACACAATAATAGAACAAACTTCTTTTATTTCACTTGCCAAATCAAGAAAAAACAGAACTGAACTGAAAGGATTTCGAACAGCCATGTTAAAAGACGGAGTTGCATTGGTTGAGTTTCTTTTTTGGTTAAAATCGAATATTGGCAAAAGGTCAATAACTGAATACGAAATTGGGCGAATACTGGCCGAATTCCGTTCAAAACAAATCAATTTCAGAGGCGAAAGTTTCCCCCCAATTGTAGGTTATAAAAGTCATGGCGCAATTGTACATTTAAATGTTGGACCAGATGATGCATTGGAGGTGAATCCGGAAGGAATTTTATTGTTCGATTCTGGTGGGCAGTATTTGGACGGGACCACTGACATTACCCGAACAGTTGCGCTTGGCGAAGTTTCGGAACAACAAAAAATGGATTTTACTTTGGTTTTAAAAGGTATGATTTCGCTTACTTTGGCTGAATTCCCGTTAGGAACAAAAGGCTGTCACCTTGATATACTGGCACGCCAGCCACTTTGGGAAAACGGGTTGAATTATGGTCACGGAACCGGTCATGGTGTTGGGCATTTCCTGAATGTACACGAAGGACCGATGGCAATCCGCCATGAATACAATGAGCACCCTATTGAGCCGGGAATGGTAATGTCGAACGAACCCGCATTTTACCGGGAAGGTGAATATGGAATCCGTACCGAGAATATGATGGTTTGTGTTGAAAAAGAGAAAACACAGTTTGGTCAATTCCTTGGTTTTGAAACATTAACTGTTTGCCCTATTGATACAACTTTGATTATTGTTGAACTATTGTCGGAAAAAGAAAAAAACTGGTTGAATGATTATCATAAAAAGGTAAATGAGATGTTGAAACCGTTGCTTTCGAAAGAGTTGCATGGGTTTATGGATGAATTGACTTTTCTGTTATAATTTGGGTTATATCTGATTCTGAAAACTGAGATTTAGAATTCGCAATTTATCTTTCGCAGCGATGCTGCTTGAAGAACGAAACTCCTTTCTATCTATTTCTACCATAATTATGGGTGCGACACATGAAACTTTCGCATTTATTCGATTGGTTATAGTTCCAAAAATAAGAATGCCATCTCCACGATAGCTATCGTGGCCAACTGTTTAGATAAAGATGGCATCCCTGCATAAACCAATTACGACTTTTCTTCTAACAAGGAAGAGTAAAATAAAACTTGCTTCCAATTTCCTTCTGGGTTTCGAGCCAGATTTGGCCACCATTTTTTTCAACAAAATCTTTGCTGATAATCAATCCCAAACCTTTGAAAGCACTTACATTGCTATTTGATTTTTTCCGGTTGCAATGTTTAAAAAGTTCCAAAATATGTGGTTTATCAATTCCCGCGCCGTTATCTTCAACACAGAATGTACAAAACTCTTTTTCTTCCGATGCTGAGATATTAATTTTTCCACCGG
>JBBQPP010000265.1:0-5925 GCA_038217255.1 Bacteroidales bacterium
TTTATCAATTAATTCAAGTCCTTTTACCGATTTATATGGAAGCGGATCTTTTAACGATTTATAAATATACTGGCTTAAAATAGGTTGCAGGGTATCATTAATTAAAGTCGATTTTCCGCTCCCCGAAACGCCGGTAATACAGATAAACTTCCCCAGAGGTATTTTTAAATCGACCATTTTCAGGTTATTCCCCGAGCATCCTTTTACTTCAAGGAAATCGGATTTTCCATTTCTTCGGTTTTCGGGTACCTGTATTTTTCGGCGATCGTTTAAATAATCGGCAGTTAAAGTATTGGCTTGCAATACTTCCTGAGGCGTTCCGGCGGCAACAACTTCGCCTCCGTGTACGCCGGCAAGCGGTCCCATGTCGATTAAATAATCGGCGTGCATCATTGTTTCCTTGTCGTGTTCCACGACTATTATCGAATTACCTGAATCACGTAACTGTTTAAGTGCAGTTATCAGTTTCATGTTATCGCGGTGGTGAAGGCCAATGCTGGGTTCATCGAGAATATAAAGCACGTTAACCAATTGCGAACCAATTTGGGTAGCCAACCGGATACGTTGCGATTCACCTCCTGAGAGACTTTGTGCTGTGCGATCGAGCGATAAATAGTTCAACCCCACGCCCAGCATAAAACCAAGCCTGTCGCGGATTTCTTTAATAACTTCCACGCCAATTGTGCGTTGCCTTTCGGTAATGCGTTCTTCCAAACCAACAAACCATTCGCCCAGTTCATTCAAATCGAGTTGTGCCAGTTCTGAAATATTTTTGTTATCGATTTTAAAATGCAGTGATTCTTTTTTCAGTCGCATTCCATTACATTCATCACAAATAATAGTTTTCACAAACTGGTTGGCCCATTTTTGTGCTGTTTTTGATGGGTTATCATCGCGTTGGCTATCAATATATTTTACCACACCATCGTAACTCATCTGGTAATTCAAGCTAGTGCCAAGAGGTGTATTTTTAAGTTGAATGCGTTCGTTAGTTCCAAATAAAATGGCATTTATACCTTCTTCAGAAATCTGACTTACAGGAGAATTCAATGTAAAATCCATTTTTTCTCCAAGTGCTTCAATTTGCCAGAAAATCATTGAGTTTTTATAGGCTCCAAGTGGTGCGATTCCACCTTTTGAAATGCTTTTAGTTTTGTCGGGGATTATTTTATCCATGTCAATTTCGGTAACCCTACCCAAACCATTGCATTTTGGGCATGCACCCTGCGGCGAATTGAAAGAGAAATTGTGAGGGGCCGGTTCGTTGTATGAAATTCCCGTTGTGGGGCACATCAGCAGGCGGCTGTAATATTTTACGGTTTGTGTGTCGTGATCCAAAATCATCAAAATCCCCTGACCATGCTTCATGGCGGTTTGAACGCTTGCTTTTAGGCGGGAAATACTCACTTCATCAACTTTTAACTTGTCGATCAATATTTCGATGAAATGGTTTTTATAACGGTCAACGCGATAGTTGTGTTTGAGTTCTGTTATTTCACCATCAATTCGGGCCGATAAAAACCCTTTACGGAGAATCTGCTCAAACAGCTCACGATAATGGCCTTTGCGGCCTTTTACAACGGGAGCAAGGATATTAATACGTTTTCCCGCAAAATCATCTTTTATTAATTGCAGGATTTTTTCTTCGGTGTATTTCACCATTTTTTCACCCGTATTATAAGAAAAAGCTTCGGCTGCGCGTGCAAATAATAAACGAAGGAAATCGTAAATCTCAGTAACTGTGCCAACAGTGGAGCGCGGATTGCGTGTTGTAACTTTTTGCTCGATTGAAATAACGGGACTTAATCCTGTGATTTTATCTACATCCGGTCGTTCCATATTGCCCATAAACGAGCGGGCATAAGCCGAAAATGTTTCAATGTAGCGTCGTTGGCCTTCGGCATAAATTGTATCGAACGCCAATGATGATTTCCCGCTGCCGCTTAAACCGGTAATAACGGTTAATTTGTTTCGGGGAATCGAAACGTTTATATTACGGAGGTTGTGCACCCGTGCTCCATAAACAACAACCTGGCCGTCAGTTTCTTCAATTTCCAACGGAACATCAATATTTGTTTCTGTAATTTTCTGCATCCTGAAATTTAATTCCCTTTCATTTTAAAATAGGGATTTTTACCGTGTAACTTTTCCTTGCCGAATTTGTAAGTTTATCATCGCGTAACCAGGGGTTAAAATCCTTTAACAACTTATAGTTGATACCATTCTCAATTGCAAAATCGGCAAAATTATTTACCGGTCCGTTAATTTCAACATCACGGGTTTTAATTACCGGATATTTATCATTTTCTCCAATAACAAAATTATACTGCCCCGGGTTTTCCAGAATTAGTTTTAATGCAGCAATCCTGAAAACATATCGTTGTGTTTCGTCAACAAAAAGCAAATTATAATAATCATCCATTTTTTGGCGTTCCATTTGACGTTGCACCCTTGCCATTCCACCATTGAAAGAAGCTGCCGCAAGTGTCCAGTTTCCATATTTGTTATATGATATGCGCATATAATCACAAAAGGCATCAGTTGATTTTTCGACATGGTATCGTTCGTCAATTTCGGAGTTTATTTCCAAGCCAAAATCTTTTGCTGTGCCACTCAAAAATTGCCAAAATCCCACAGCTCCCGCCGGGGAAACTGCACGGGGATTTAATCCACTTTCAGCAAGTGCCAGATATTTAAAGTCATCGGGAATTCCTTTCGATTTCAAAATTGGTTCGATAACATGAAAGTAGCGTGGCGCTAATTTAATATAGCGGATGGTTTGAGAATGAAAATAGGCATTTGAGAGCAGTTCACGATCAAGCGCTTCCCTCACATCAAACCTTTCCAATGGCATTTTTTCTCCTGCAAATGTTAGTTCTTCGGGAATTTTCACTGACGCAAATTTCGTATCTGATTCAACAACAACTTTTGTATCCTCAGATCTTGCAGAACCTAAAACAAGAACCACAACCACTATATTTATTCCAATTATAACCGGCAACAAAATCTTCCACCACTTTTTATCCTTCATATTTATTTTTCCTTTTTTTCAAATAATTTTAAAATAACGCGGCAAAAATACATTTTAATGGTTGGATAACAACGAAAAAAGCCTGGCAATTTGCCAGGCTTTTCCTCAAGGTTTTATCCCAACTAAACTATCTATCTAATTAAGGTGGTTTCCAAGAAACCGTTCTTTCGTTTCATTACTTTGAACTGAATTCAAACATTTTGCATTTTTAAATCCTGCCAAAACTTCAACTGATTTTAAATATACAGAAACATAATTTTTATCGCCAAAAAAACCTTTTGACATTTCTTCAAGGTCATCGTGGATATTTGCCAAAGTTTCAATAATACTTAGTCGAAAATGTTGTGCACACTTTGAACATGGGTTTTCCATTAATTCTGTAGCTTTATTGAAAGCAATTTTCAAACTATCAATTGACCTTGTATAGTCTTTGTTCTTGCAAAATTGCTCTGATTCCAAATAGATGCTATTTATTTCGTTAAGATGCACTTTGCACATCATTTCTTTCAAAGGACAGTTTACAAACTCAATAATATTCTGATTATCAATAATTTCTTCAGTTTGCGATAAAGAGAATGTAAAAAATCTTTTCATCATTGCCTTCATTTTCCTGTTTTTTAATTTTATTTGACCAAGTATGTAATTCTAAAACTTAAGTGAATAATTAAATCCAATTCGAACCAATGAATAAATCATTATTTGATTTGATAAAATCATTTCAATCCGTTTAATTAATCATTTGAAAGTTTCGTCGAATTGTCCCTAAACAGTTTTTCTTTAAGTAAATTATTTTCATTGCTTAATTCGGCGATCAACTGTTTTAAAAGGATATTTTGATTTTTAAAGTGATTTATTTCAAACGGAGTAACTTCGCTATTAACATTATGGACAAAGCTACCTTTTTCGGTTTCAATAAAATCCCTTGAACATTTATTAAATAACTCTGTATCAATGCTCTCTCTACTATAGAGTTTATCTGAAAGTTCTTTAGAAATAACTTCCTTTGCGAACCGGATTTTTTCCTCATTGAAAAGATTTGCATTAGCGTATCCCTTAACTTCATTCTTCTTTGATTCGATAAAGTACATCTTTGTATTCATGATTTAATGGTCTTAACAATTACTAATTTTATTTCAGTCTCAATATTTCATCCGCTTAAATTAATAAGCGAAGAATATCAAATTATAATCTTATTACAATCTATCCATTATGTTTAATTTGAAACGTGTTTACAGAAAAATTAATTCAAAAAACCAGCTTGTTTAACGTAAAGCAAAATGGCTATAAAATAAATAAAGCCCTATGTCTAAACAATACTGCGTTTTTTAATTAATCAATTGTACATTAAATACAACTTAAACTAAAAACCAGTTTCAAATCCCAAATATTTATAAAAAAAATGCGTCCTAGAAAAGTATTTTCAAAAAGTCAATGACAAAAATAGATAAAAAAATATGAAAAAAATGAAAAAATCCAATAAAAATTTGAACAATTAAATCTCGATATAAGACGCTGTATAACAGTATGCTATACAGATACGTGTATTTTGAATGGATATAAATTAACATTTAAAGTACGAAAAGCGTAATTTTCTATTAACAATAAAACGGTCCGACGGCAATTAATAATTCATTTTTAAACAAAATTAGCAATCTCACTAAATGCCACACAACAATCAGAATATCAACAAATAAGAATGAAATGCAGGGCTAAATACAACATTTAACATAATTATAAAAACGAGTAAATCTTTTGCATTTATTGGTTATTTTTCCACGGGAATAAAACTCACCTCCTTAATATTCTGAAGATTGGAATAATCGTACTGATAAAAACCGTTGTCCCCAATCATGAAAAGATAATCTTTAAACGGGATTACATCGAAAGCATCAATGTTGGGGAACTGGGCAATTTTCTTTTGCGGGAGAGTTGCCAAATCAGAAGCTTCGTAAATCAGCAAACCCACTTTACCATCGCATACAAAAAGTATTTCATCGTCGATGCCCAAACCGTAAGGTTCTTGCATATCATAAGAATAAAGAAGTTTAGAGCTTTTATAATCGCTACCCAATGACAAAATATCAAGTTTGCTTACCGTTTGGCCGCACTCATTTCCGCTTCGCAAAGTGATATAGGCGATATGGTTTTGCACAACCACCGGATCACAGCTTCGCACATGGCTGTAGCTGTTAATTTGTACCGGATTTTCAGCATCGCTTAACGAAAAAACCAACATACCGTTCATCGTTCCCAGAAACATGTGGCCGTCATGGATAAACATGGTTTCAATGTCAATCCCAGCTTGTTTTTCATTTATAAGTTCTATGTTTATGTCGTTGCTAACATTAAATATATGAAACTTTTCGTTGTCAACCGTGTATAGAAAATCGCCATTCAAGCCAAACCGCGCCATTGAACCGCCAATTCCAAACGAATTTCCCTGTGCACTTGAACTTGAATATCCGCCAATACTTTGGGAAGATGAAACAGAAGCATTTAGACTATAATATGCTGCATCAAAGGACTTGGATTCATTACCATACCACCCATTTCTATAAATCGGGTAGCTTCGCCGTTCAACTTTTAAACGGGCATAATCAATTTCCCAGTCAATAACCACTCCTTTGTCCTCATCAATTTCAGCCATCAAATAATTTCCGTCTTTTATTTGTGGAACGGTGTATGGAAAAACGCTGGTTACGCGGTCAACTTCTTTCGGATTGTTTAGGTCTGAAATATCAATTGACACGAGATCAATATAACTGTCGGCATACAACATATCATTTTTTATGGCCATATCAATGTTTCCTGGGATTTCGATGAAGGAAACATTAGCAGGATTCTTCGGGTCGCGGTTATCAATAACATGGATTCCTTTTAAATCTTCGTTTATA
>JBBQPP010000266.1:0-5904 GCA_038217255.1 Bacteroidales bacterium
ATACAATCAAAGAAAGCAGCAACAAAAACAAGAACTCGCTTTCTGTTTCATTGACCCCGACAAACAATTTGAAAATACTTATTGTCGAAGACGATGAAATATCAGAAGAACTCATTTCGATTGCAGTCAGGAAATTTAAAAAGGAAATTATTCTTGCAAGAACCGGAACTGAAGCGGTAGCTGCTTGTTTCAATAATCCGGATATCGATTTGGTGTTAATGGATATCCAGATGCCTGAATTAAATGGTTATGATGCTACTAAACAAATTCGGAAGTTTAACAAAGAAGTAATCATCATTGCACAAACAGCATTTGCTTTGGAAGGCGACAAAGAAAAGGCCTTGGCAGCCGGCTGTAATGATTTTATTACAAAACCCCTCAAAACAAATAAATTGCAACGAATGATTATAAAACACTTGTCGAAATAAAGATCAACGGGTTTTAGCCGATTAAGAGCCCTTTAAAAACTTTCTTACAAAAAAATCGGTAATCGGTTTTTTATCATAAAATATTGAAATAAATAAAAACTTTATTCCCTTAAACAATTGCCCCTTCTTAAAAAAAAACACAGACATACCAAACGCATATCCACCAATATTTTTTACCATAATTTTATGGTATTTACCGTTAAAATCCTTTTTTAAAGTTTGATAGTGTGTATATAAAGTAATCATATTTTTACTCATTGCCCTTGAAATCCCACCCCTATGAATACGATAAGCCGACATATTGTTGGCCAAACAACGTGCTTTTCCGTTTTCAAGTAAGGTCAGGAACATTGGTGTATCGCCGTATAAATATCCCGGGGTTTTTGCACGTTTCAGAATGTGATTCAAATATTCAGCTCTAAACATAACCGAAGCAGTTGGTATCGACCATTTTTCCAATAATTCGCTGCCAACATAATCTTTCCCTTCCAAATGCTCAAAGGTTTCCGAATCAATTTCAGCGTCATTTTCATCAACGATTTTGCATTTATGAAAACATAAGGAATAGTCTTGATTCTTTTCAAGGAAATCAACCTGCTTTTGTAATTTATCAGGGTTGGTCCAAAAATCGTCACCTTCGCAAAGGGCTATGTATTTGCCCTTTACTTTTGGAAACAACATTTGAGAAAATGGTTTAACTCCTTTTGAATATTGATTTTCAGTTTGAAAAGTTATATCGAAAAATCCGGGATAGCGATTGTTGTACTCTTTCAGGATTGAAACAGTATTATCTTCAGAACAATCATCATTTATAAGTATTTCCGTTTTAAAATTGTTTTTTTGCATTAAAAACCCATCTAAGGCTTTTGCAATAAATTTTTCGTGATTGAATGTCGAACAACAGACACTAACAAGTATATCAGACATGATATTCAGATTTGAAAATTATAATCAGAACAGAATTTTTAATAAAGATTTTTTTACTGTTCATTGATTATTTTTCTTCCATAACTCCCATTGCCAGGATTAAGATTTAATTTTGTTCTCAATTCATTAGCCGACATTACTTTTCGTTCGTTTGCAGAAGCAAGAACGTGAATTCGTTTTAACAAATCACTGTTTTTAGCCAATACCGATCGATTTTGGTCGAAATAGATATTATCTTCCAAACCTACCCTAACTCCCCCATCAGCGGCAATTGCTATTGAATTCATTTTAAGCTGGTCGTCACCTATTCCGGCAAAACTCCAGTATGAATTATCGGGTAAATCGCGAACCATCAATCCTGCATGAAGTAAATCGGCCTGCGCACATGCAATGTTTCCAAGCAACAGATTAAAATAATGAGGTGATTGTAAAATCCCTTTTTTCTCTAAGTATTTGGCATAATTAATCATTCCGGCATCAAAGGCTTCCAGCTCCGGAAGTATTCCTTTGTTCTTCATCTCCATTGCAAGTTTTAGAATCATTTCCGGAGAATTGACACTTTCAGTTTTATTAAAATTTAATGAGCTTAATGTTAAACTACCCATGTCCGGTTTTAAATTTCCCTCAAGTTGTAAGGGTGACGCCCTGTGAGCAAACTCTTTAATTCCCCTTCCACTCAATGAAACGCAAATTACCAATTCAGGAGCATATTTGCGTATTCCCTCGATGATTTTACCATAAATCTCATTTTTGTAAGTAGGCACGCCAGTAGTTTCATCTCTTGCATGCAAGTGTACCATTGTTATTCCTATTTCAACCGCCTGGTGCACATCTTCAACAATTTCAGAAACTGTTACAGGCACATGAGGCGTCATTTCCTTGGTAGGAATCATCCCATTTGGGGTAAAATTGATTATTAAATTCATCTCATTAAATTTTATGTTAAGTTTTTTACGATTTGACATGGGTTTCCAAATGCCAATACATTTGAAGGGATATCTTTTGTAACTACACTTCCGCCTCCAATAATTGTACTGCTTCCTATTTTAATATTACTAAAGATTGTACAACCAGGACCAATTGTTGAACCCTCTCCAATTTCAACATGTCCGGCAATGTTTGTTCCTAAATAAATGGAACAAAAGTCACCAAGATTATTGTGGTGTCCAACAGAACAATTACGGCCAACATTAACGCCAAATCCAATTTTTGTATAAGGAGCAATAACCGATAATGGTTCCATTTGCAATCCTAATCCGGTAGTTACTGTTGATGAAACTACAGATGATGGATGGATTAGATCGGCAAATTCACTGTTGTTGATTTTCCATAAATTTTGATAAAACCGAAATAGAAATTTTTTTGTTGAAGGTTTATTGCTGCAAAAAATAGTTCCTTTACCAGGCGCTTGCTTTAGTTCAGTATAAAATATTTCGGTAAACGGAATGTTTGTTTCAAAAGGTGCAACAGCCCTTTTTTCAGATTCATTAATTATGATATTTACTTTCCCTTTATAATCAAGCGCAGTAAGACTTTCAAAAATCAATGAAAGATAACTTCCACTATATCCAAGAATTGTTATTTCCTCCATTGAATTTATTTCAGTGTTAAATTGCATGTTGCTCATTTTTAAAATTTTAATTTTTAAAACATGAGTGAGTAATATTAACGTTTAACATATATTATTTGTTTACCCACTTTATTCTATAGTCATGCACCATTTCACTTGTTTTTTCAACTCCGTTAAACATTAAAACATCGATAATTGATAATGCGGGCAAGAAATTTTCATTGTTTTGAAAATACGGATTAAGGTCATGTTGAATAAAACCTAATTTAATACCTGCTTTTTTGTATTCTTCTTTTGGGTAAAGTACTTCACCATCCGGCGCATTGACATATGTATCAGCTCCAAATGCATTACAAAATGCCATTCCCCAGAAACCTTTATCCGAGGCTTTTTTAACAGAATGTTCAATTTTTGTATGTTGAAAAAATTGAGTTTCAATTTTTAATAAACGGGCTATCGCTATTGTGCTTGATACATTAAATTCAATAAGCATTTCTACCTCCTCGATTAATAATGCCTTAAGAAACGACATAGTTTCTTCATAATAAGCAGCTCTTTTTTTGTAATGTTCTAATTGCGCAATCAATTTAAACTTCCAGTCTTTGTCAGTATTTAACTTACATTCCGGAAGCATAGCCTGAAAACCAGTATGCTGAATCCCAATATTTATGTATTGAAATTCATTCAGGGTTGGTTTTAAAATCCGGTTTCTTGTCATCCAGCTTCTGCGATTAAATTGCGAAGTATCAAAAAACACAAATTTATCAACCGCAGAAATAAGGCTGAAATAACCTAAGTAAGGGAAAAAATAAGGTTGGTGGGAAGCAAGAATCATTTTTAATTTAATTTTTTATTCCAATTTTTCCTGAACGCAAAATCTGACATTCTTCTTAAGTTTTTAAAATTATCAAATTAATATCAACTCAATTCGAATTTGATAGATTTATCCATTCCTGCCGTATAAAAATCCATACTTTCTCTATCATCAAATTGCAGAATTACTATACCTATTGCTGCACTTGCATTTTGATAAGACTTTACCTTTTCACCTTTAGTTATATATTGATGAAATTCTTTTACAAAAGGTTTAATTTCATTTGCTATTGATATATTCTCAAGTATTCCATCTTTATCCGAGTGGATGACATAATAAGAAGAGAATTTGCACAAATTTGGTTTTATTTCAATTTTATTATTCGATAAAACATCAAGTGTTGCTTTTACCATATTAAATCCTGTGGCATATTCAATAGCCTGTGGCACAAAATTACCTCCACTCCTGGGACCTATTTCTCCAATAAATATTTTCCCTTCTTTATTAATTCTTACTTCAATATTTATCGGGCCATTCATAAACCCAACTTTTTTAATTGCTTTACTTATCTCATTTTCAACAAGATTAATAGTTTCCTTTGATCTTGTACTTGGCCAGGTTGTTGAAAAAGGAACCAATGGATTTATTTTATTGTTGTAATGATGATCTCCTAAAAAGCAGAATATTAAATTTCCATTTTCAATAAAACCATCTCCATGTAATTGTGCTCCTTCACATTCTATAAATTCTTCGGCTATTACTTTCTTGTTTCTCGAAAATGTCAAAGCCAAATTAATTGCGGTTTGCAAATGGGTACAATTATCAATTTTAGATATTCCTTTGCTACCGGAAGAGTCTGAAGGTTTCAACATTACTGGAAAATGCAATTCTTTAATCTTCTCAAAGGCATTTTCGTTTTGAAGTATTGTAGCTGCTTTAGGAGCATTAAAATTATGCTTTTTCTGAAATTCACGAAATAAATCCTTATTTGACAATGTACTAACACTTTCAAATGAATTACCTGGCAATCCCAGCTTTTCAGATACATATGCAGCAACAACAGCGGCAGGGTCAGACGCATAAGCAACTATATAATCAGGTTTTACTTCTTCAGCAAGTTTCAAAACTTCCTTAAAATCTGTGGTGCTAATATTGTGATATTCATGTGCCAGTTTGTGTCCTGGATTTTCCGGAAGATAATCACATGTAATTATATAGAATCCGCGGCTTTTAGCTTCATTGATTATTGGAATCTGGGAATATGCACCGCCGAGGAATAAAATTCTTTTAGTTTTCATTTTGTACACTTCACTTTTCATCCTGAAATCAGAAATACAACGAATTATATAATTAACTTCATTAGACTCTAAATCAGGGTAAATCGGAAAACAAATAACACTTTTCGAAGCTTTTTTTGCCTTCAATAATTTATCCGCATTAGCCGATTTATAAACTTCATACATCAGAAATTCACTGATTAAAGGATAAAAATAACGCCGTCCATAAATACCCTTTTCTTTTAGTTTTTCATAAAGCATGTCCCGGCTTATCCCATATTCTTTTTCATCAACAAAAATTGGGAAATAGGCACAATTTGATTCCGTATTTTCCGGCTCTGCCAAAAAGGAAATACCTTTAATTCCTATTAAATTTTGCCTGTATAAATGGTCGATTACTTTTCGTTTTTCGTTGTTTGTGTTGTGATTTTTTAATTGAAGTAATCCCAAAGCTGCCTGCATTTCATTCATTTTAGAGTTAATTCCGCATGCCATAATTGTAGTTTCACCTGCAAAACCAAAATTTTTCAAGAAATCAATTTGCTTTTTTGTGTTGGCATCGTGGCAAATAATTGCGCCCCCTTCCATCGTATTAAAAACTTTTGTAGCATGGAAACTGAGGATCGAAATATCACCATAATTACAAATACTTTGTCCCTTGTAATTAACTCTAAATGCATGGGCGGCATCATAAATTACTTTCAATCCGTGTTTTTTTGCAATCTCTTCTATTCGGTCCACTTTGCATGGATTTCCGTATACATGAACAGGCAAAATAGCCGTTGTTTTTGAAGTAATGGCAGCTTCTATTTTTTCGGGATCCATGTTACAAAACTCCGGCTCAATGTCAACAAAAACCGGGTTAATGTTATTCCACAACAAACTATG
>JBBQPP010000267.1:0-5888 GCA_038217255.1 Bacteroidales bacterium
ATTTCCTCTTCAAACTCATAAGCACCAATGTCTGGAATTCCTCCTGAGTAGCGGGAAATTCCATTGATATCAAATTCACTATATAACCCTTCTGTATTGTCTCCGGCATTTCTGGCCGGACTGATTTCTTTCAATCGCAAATCAGGATTGGGTAACTCCGCATTCATAAAATCAGGGCTTTGGCCTATAATATCTGTTTCATTTGAAAAACTAATTTTGCTGGATGTTGCATTATAGATGAGGTTGTTTCCAAAGAAAATATTCGTGGGCGACTGGTATCGATTATTGGCTCATTGGTTATCACTGGCCACCATAATATTATTGAAAACACGAATATTGGATGCATTTTGAATTGTAATTTCGCCATCTGATATTTCAGGGCTTTTGCAATTAAAGTAACTCGTGTTGTTGATAATATCAACATTTGCACTTTTATAAACATGAATTCCGCGGCCCCCGTTGTTGTAAACCACATTATTTTCGATTAACGTTTTGCCGGAATAAGCTGAAAAATCTTTCCCTTCATTTGTTTCTGAATCGATGATAATTCCATTACCATCATAAATTTTACATGGTCCTACCCAAGGCACAAAAAGTTGATTGCCATAAATAATATTGTTCTTTATTATCATAGAATATTCAGAAGAATTGTGATCATCATAGTTCCATGAATTTAAATTTGAAATTCCGCTACCACCATAAATTGTGTACCAGCAGTTATTGTAAATAACATTATTCTCATACCGTAAATAATCTGCTTCCAAACCTGCTATTCCTGCTGCACAGTCAAAAATTTCGCAGTTGGTAATGGCTATATGATGCACATGTAAACCATTATTTCTTCCTTCCAATGCTATTCCATTACCGTTAAATTTTGGATCTATCTTCCCTTGAGGATCTTGGCAACCACCGGGTTGTTTTAGTGCATCTTCGAGATTGAGATTTTGATTGTATCCCTGAATTGTTAATCCGTTAATTACAATGTCGTGTACTCCTTCGGCAATATGTATTCCTGCCCATTTAAATTCATTCAGTTTTAATAAAGGTTTGTCACCAGGATAGTTTGTAATTACAATTGGATTTTCTCTGGAACCAGAGGCTCTCAGAGCTAAAATAGCAAATGAATTCTCACCTGTATAAGTTCCGTTCATCACAAAAATGGTATCTCCTGGTTTTAAAAAAGTGGTACTCCATGAAAACCATGCCAGTGTTTTTTTGGCTGTACTGACAGTTTTACCGTTAAATGAGTTGTTGCCAGAATTGGAATTAACGTAATAATTGCTTGCTGATAGTTGAAATGTAAATCCTGTTAAAAAGACAGCTGTTGTAATAAAAAAATTTCTTAAGCTCATTTTTGATTTAGTTTAATACGGCAAAACTATTTAATAGACCAGGAAAATCATAATTTTTCCAATTAAAATAAAATGATTTTTCTTCGTTTATGAATACATTACTATTTAACAGGATTTAATATCTTAAGCGCTTCATCTTTTGAATATAAGCTCAATGTTATCAAGGATTATTTTAATCGCAATTATTTTAACACCATTTTATTCTACTTGTATGTCAAGTGAGAAGGATATAACTGTTCAGCAAATTTTTACCTTAATTTATAACCAGCAATTTACAGAAGCAGAAAAAGTATTAGAAAGCAACAAAACTCAAATCGACCCTTTTTATCACAACATTTTAAAACTCGACTTATTTTGGTGGAAATACAGCTTGTCGAAATCGAGACAAGATGCAAAAGTATTGAACGAAGTTTTGCAGGAATTTGACAATACAAACAAAAACACACGTGAAGCCAAAATCAACAAATTGATCACATCGTCCTACGAAATGCGCTATGAAATAAAAAGATACAATTTCGTGGGCGCATTGATTATCCGCTCTGAAGTGCGAAAACAAATTGAACTTATTAATAAAGATGACCTCTCCTTTTTGGGCGACAGAAGAAATTTGTTCGATTTTTACCTGACACTTTTTGATTATTTCGATGAAAGCTTGAATCCGTTTTCGTTTGGCAGCAAATCAGACAAGTATTTAAAATCGCTTTCAAACCTTGAAAAATACAGCCAAAACGATGATTTGATTTTGTCAACAATGGCACATTATTTTTTGGGGAGGATATATACGAAGGTCGAAAAACAGCCGGAAAAAGGACAGGTACATTTTAAAGTACTTTCCAAAAGATTTCCTGAAAACGGATTGTTTAGGGAACTTGCAGATGGGGTGAATACAAAATTCTAATCCCACAAATCAGAATGTTGACGGTCTATTTGAAATGCACGTTTTCGGCAATTCGGGCAAATCGCTTTTTTCAACCTGTGGATATTTGTGAGTTTTAAACGTGTGCGACAGTCACTACAACGAAATTCACTTTTGTGGATTACCTCTTTATCTTTAAAAACAGTCACTTCGGTTTTGTCCTGTAAAATTTTGCATTTCGGGCATTTGTAAATCTGGAATCCCGCTTTTAAATATAGATTGTCGTCTTTTTTTGCAAGATTTTCAAGTACATTCTGGGTCTTGTAATGAAACAATTTTTTGCTCTGTTTCAAATACTCGCTCAAAGGTTGAGAATGAACCTTAAAACCATGCCCCTGGTTAAACTGTTCTTCGTAGCCACAGTGTTCGCATCGGTATTTGTAAGCGTGTCCCATAATTTAACAAGTTGGCTTAAAGTTAGTTAAAATGTTTCAAAACCAATTAGGAGTGATAAAACTATTATTTCTTTTTAAAACAGAAATTGAAACTTTTTATCAAGCCAGGTGTTCTAATTCTGAAACAAAACAAATAAAAATGAAACAAATATTATTTTCTCTTTTTGCTATTCTGATAAGTGTTGGAGTTACTCACAGTCAAAACTCAAAAGTTCTTTCAGTTGGCGACAAAGCTCCCGTTTTTAAAGCCACCACCGATGATGGCAGCACCTGGAATTTAAACGATTACAAGGGCAAAAAATACATAGTGGTTTATTTCTATCCCGCAGCAATGACAGGAGGTTGCACTAAACAAGCCTGTGCCTACCGAGACGCACAACCAGCAATCGAATCAGCAAATGCAGTTGTGGTTGGTATTAGCGGCGACAATGTTGAGGGATTGAAAATATTTAAACAGGCAGAAAATTTGAACTTCGCACTTCTCTCAGACGAATCAGGTGAAATTGCCGGAAAATTTGGTGTCCCAACCCGCGACGGTGGAACAGTTACAAAAGAAATTAATGGGCAAAGTGTTAATTTAATTCGGGGAACAACAGCCAGTCGTTGGACTTTCATCATCGACAAACAAGGAAAAATCGCTTACAAAAATGAACAGGTTGATGCAGCAAAAGATGCCGAAATGGTGCTTGAGTTTTTGAAAAGTAAGGGTTAGATTTGTTCCGAGTTCAAAATTTAAACTGGATTCCAAATCAAATATCGAGTATCCAGAATCAAATATCCAGAATCTGTGAATCTGTGGCATTGCATCCAGAATCCAATAGTTCCTTATCTTTGCCCAAAATTTAAAACTTGCAGACGGGGCAGTTTCTAAAATACTTTCAGGGGCAGAAAAATTTCAAAAAAGTAGTTGAAATATTGGATACCCCCCCGGGTGAAAAAATTCATCTGAAGGGGCTTATTGGCTCTGCCAAAACCATTTTGCTGGCCAATCTATTCCAAAAATCTTCAAAAACTTTTACTATACTTCTGAACGACAGGGAGGAAGCAGCTTATTTTTACGATGATTTAAATAATCTCGGGTTAGCCCAAAACACACTTTTTTTCCCTTCGTCATTCAAACGTTCAATTCATTACGGACAAACAGAACAGGAAAATATTGTGCATCGTACGGAGGTGCTGAATAAAATCTGGCTGAACGAAAAACCATATATTATCGTTTCATATCCCGAGGCGCTTGTTGAGACCGTTATTTCACAGGCCGGACTGAAAACCAACACACTTTGGGTGAAAAAAGGTGACAAGATTTCAACAGATTTTCTAAACGAATTTTTGTATGAATATGGTTTCGAACGTGTTGAATTTGTTTATGAACCGGGTCAGTTTTCGGTGCGGGGAAGTATTGTGGATGTTTTTTCTTTTTCAAACGAAGACCCCTATCGCCTTGATTTTTTTGGTGATGAAGTGGAATCCATCCGAAGTTTTAATATAGACAACCAGATTTCGAAAGAATCGCTTGAAAATATTACCATCGTCCCAAATATTCAGGATAGAGAAATTGAAAGCTCCCGCATTTCTTTTGTTAGCTTTTTTCAAGATGAAAACATTTGGTTCGGGAATAATCTGAACCAGTTTTTTGCCCATGTAACCGATATTCACAGGCAAACTATTTTAGCCAAAGCCGAAGAAAAAAACATTAAATATGAAATTATTACAGGTCAGGTTTTAAAATCAGAAATGTCCAAAAATACAGTTTTTGAATTAGATACCGATTTGGCATTTGAGCCAACTACCACTTTTGAGTTTGCTAATTCAAAACAACCAATTTTCAACAAAAACTTTGAACTGCTGGGTGAAAACCTTTCCGAATTTAGCAAAAACGGTTACGAAATTTTTATTCTTTCAAACCAGGAAAAACAAATTGAGCGCTTACAGTCGATTTTTGAAGACACAAAAGTGAGCGTGAAATTTAACGCGGTCAACTTTGTTCTTCACGAGGGATTTATCGAACATGACCTAAAATTTTGCTGCTATACTGACCACCAGATTTTTGAACGCTACCACCGTTTTAAACTCAAAAGCCGTAAAGCCGAACGCGAAGCCATTTCGCTGAAAGAGCTGAATATGCTGCATCAGGGCGATTATGTGGTGCATATCGACCACGGAATTGGGAAATTTGCCGGGCTTGTAAAAACCGAGATAAGCGGTAAAATGCAGGAAGCAATCCGGTTGGTTTACAAAGACAACGATTCGCTTTTGGTAAGCATCCATTCGTTGCACCGCATTTCGAAATTCAAAGGGAAAGAGGGGACCGAACCCAAAATTAACAAACTTGGAACGGGTGCTTGGCAAAAAATGAAAAGCCGCACCAAAGCCAAGGTAAAAGATATTGCCAAGGAGCTGATTGCTCTATACGCCAGACGCCGGAGTGAAGAGGGATTTGCGTTTTCGCCCGACACTTACATGCAAACCGAACTTGAAGCATCGTTTATATACGAAGACACGCCAGACCAGGAGAAAGCAACGATTGCTGTAAAACAGGACATGGAAAAACTGATTCCAATGGACAGGTTGGTTTGTGGTGATGTTGGTTTTGGTAAAACAGAAGTAGCGATCCGCGCGGCTTTTAAAGCTGTTGCCGACAGTAAACAGGTTGTAGTTTTGGTGCCTACAACGATTTTGGCACTTCAACATTTTAAAACTTTTTCGGAGCGGCTTCAGGATTTTCCGGTTCGGATTGAATATGTCAGTCGGTTAAAAACCACTTCTGAAATAAAGGAAACATTGAAAGACTTAGCTGATGGGAAAATTGATATTATAATCGGAACACACCGTGTAGTAAGTAAAGACGTGAAGTTTAAAAACTTAGGTTTGCTCGTAATCGATGAAGAACAAAAATTTGGCGTTTCGGTAAAAGAAAAACTCAAACAGTTCAAGGTAAATGTCGATACTTTAACGTTGACGGCAACACCTATTCCGCGTACTTTGCAGTTTTCGCTGATGGGCGCACGCGATTTGTCGATTATCCAAACTGCACCACCTAACCGATACCCTATTAATACCGAAGTGCACGGATTTAACGAACAGATGATCCGCGATGCAATTACTTATGAAATTGAGCGGAATGGGCAGATTTTCTTTATCCACAACCGGGTTTCAAATATTTATGAAGTTGAAGCGACACTGAAAAAGATTGTTCCCGGAATAAAAACCGGGGTCGGTCACGGG
>JBBQPP010000268.1:0-5880 GCA_038217255.1 Bacteroidales bacterium
TCGTGGTTATCGGTTGTTTACAGGTATGACCCTGCTACGAAAACAATGATACCTGCAGGAAACGGTGTAACGGAATCAAATAGCTATAATTCCGAAAATTACGAAGATATGCTCAAATGGTTTAACAACCTGATGGCAGACACTTTTTCTTAATTGAAAATGATAATTATAAAGCATTAGCTTGGTATAATTTTTTATTCAGGACTTACTATCACTAATAATAAATGTGAGGCTGACTCAATAGAGGTCAGCCTCCTTTTTTTTTGTACGCGGTCTGGAATCGAACTCATATTTTATGTTCTTTCTTTTTTGTAATAATTGGCATTTCATATGCAAAATTTGTCATTTTAATAACCTGCTGCTTTACATCAAAAAGCTAAATTCGTTTAAAAAAAAGGGCTGACTTTCACATCAACCCTTATTAATCATTTTACTCAAAAAAGTAAATTACCAAATCTGTTTGAATCTTTTAGCACTTCATTCAACCTTAAAAATCCTAATGCATAAAGATAAGATTATCAAAAAGATAAAAAAATATCAATATGATATTTTCTGAATATAAGAAAATACATGTAAAGTACTGTATACATGCAATATTATGATTAGTTATTCTATTTGTATGAGTTTTGCTAAACCGATTTTGGTGAAAAAAAAATCAATACTATAAACTATGTGGTACAATTGGATTAATAAACACTTGAGTTTATTAAATGTGCCAGTTTCACAGTCGTTGTTTTAAGAATGCTGATAAAAAACACTTTACACAGTTTTTAAATAATCACATTAAATTAAAAAAGTATGAAAAATCGAGTTTTCAAAATGAATTCAGTATGGGCAATCTTGTTTTTGTCCTTAATTTTATTCTCCTGCCATGATGAATATGAAAGGGAGAGCAGACATGAACGTCACAGAGACAGAGAACATTCTCAGCCTCCAGTACCCGGACCTGATATTAACGTAACCGACATACCCGGAAGAACTTTGGCTGCCAACTGTTTTCAATGCCACGGTACAAACGGACATGCGGGAGAACTGAAAATTGCAGGAGAAAGTGCTTCTGAAATTATTAGCGAACTCAATGAAATGAAGTCTAAAAGTCCAGGACGAAACATTATGAATGTACATGCGCAAGCTTATACTCAAGAAGAGATAAAGCTGATAGGAGAATATTTTTCGAAACAATAAAAAAACAAACGTATGAAACGCAGAAATTTTTTAACAGGTTTAGGGGCAACAGCCCTGGGAGTTACATTCTTAAAATCAGCCATTGCTCAGCAAATTGGTTCTTCAGTAAATGCTACCGGCAGGGTAGTCGTAGTAGGTGGAGGAATGGCAGGCACAACAGCAGCCAAATTTCTTCGGTTGTGGGGTGGATCTGGTGTACAGGTTACATTGGTTGAGCCAAATGCAACTTACTATTCCAGTATTTTTAGTAATATGGTATTAACCGGAGAGAGAACTTTAAGCCAGCTTGCTTTTAACTATTCAACTTTAGCCAGCAAATATGGTGTTAATGTTCAAAACAGTTCAGTTAAAAACATTGACCCTATTGGAAAATCCGTTACACTCAGCAACGGAAGCCAGTTGGATTATGATCGACTGATTCTTGCACCCGGTATTGATTTCGAACCTTTATCCTTTTCGGGAGGAACGCAGACACAAAAGGCTAATATTCTGCACGCCTGGAAAGCCGGGGCTCAAACTACCGCTTTGAGGGCCCAAATTCAATCCATGACAAACAAGGACACGTTTATAATTACAATTCCGCCGCCACCGTATCGTTGTCCTCCGGGACCTTATGAACGTGCTTGCGTAGTTGCTGATTATCTGAAGCGAATCAAAGGAGGAGGAAAAGTAATTATTCTGGACGCCAACAACGGAATTCAGGCAGCAAAGAATAATTTTACCACTGCCTTTAATGGTGTACATAAGGACACAATTACGTATGTACCCAATGCACAGTTGGATAGTATTGATGCAAGTACGATGACGGCTTATACAAGTGCGGGAACATTTAAAGGAAAAGTAATTAATGCAATTCCTGTTCATAAAGCAGGAAATTTAATCACCCAATCGGGTATTGGTCTTAACAATGCAAGTAATGGGAAATGGGCCGGAGTTGACGTGCTTTCCTATGAATCAACAAATTCCGTCCTTCAAGGGATTCACATTATTGGCGATTCTTCGGCAACAACGCAGCCAAAAGCCGGTCACCTGGCAAATGCTGAAGCTAAAGTTTGCGCCGACGCCATAATTCAATATTTGAAAGGTGATGTTATTAACCAAACTCCGATTACCAATTCTTCCTGTTTTACACCGATAACACTAAAAACCGCTTCATGGTTGTCGGTAGTGTATCGTTATGATCCCGGCTCAAAAACGATGATTCCAACAGGAAGTGGTGTAACGGAATCGAACAGAGCAGATTCCGAAAATTACGAAGACATGCTCAAATGGTTTAATAACCTGATGGCTGACACTTTTTCTTAATTGGAAAAGATACTATAAAGAATTAGTATGCTATAATTAGCACTATCTCATAAACTGTGTAAGTTGAAAAATACCGTGGGGTGCAACCCACGGTTTTTTTTTGTATAATTTTAAGACTTTCAACACTAATAATAAATGAGAGGCTGACTCAACAGAGTTCAGCCTGATTTTTATTTTACCCGGTCTGGAATCGTAGTCATATTTTAAAATAAATATGTTTTTTTAGAGCAAATACTTATTGATAAGTTTGAATATTTCTAAAATTTATTGGTTTGTATTTCACCTTCTCTGCCAGTTCCGGATTGATCCAGGCTTTCGTTTTTTTGTTTCTGGTGAGTTTTATTTCTCCAACTGGTTTTCCATCAAGAATTTCCAATGCGGTTTTTGCTGCCCATTCACCTTGTTCCGAAGCGACTTTTGTCAACCCAAAAACGCAATAAGGCATCATAAAATCATCGCAGGTAATAACAGGTATTTTAATGTTTTGCCTCACAACTTCTACGGCCTCCTGTTTTTCCCAATTTTTTATCGATCCATTGGTAGGCAAATAAATCAGATCGTAATCCTGATTGCCTTGCATAAATGCAGTTTTCCAATCCTCAAACTCATTGACCAGTTTGTATTCGGGTTCAAATCCACATGAGCGGTAAAGTGTATCGAGTAATATCCGGTTGTTTTGCTCAGACGTGCTGTTTTCAGAAAGAATCAGCATTTTTTTAGCTTCCGGATTGAATTTTTTTATTTGCTGTAAATTCTCACGGATTGGAATTACCTCTGGCATTCCCGTTATGTTTGAAGCTGGAAGTCCGTATTGTTTGGCCGACCAATTCACTCCGCAAAAAACAACTGGCGTTTTCGTTCCTTTTAGATACGGAACTACTAAATATTTTACCGCATCGTCGTCAGAAGCAATCACCAGATCAGGCTTAAATATTTGAATTTGCTTTAATGCGAGAACAACATTTTCTTTGATTTTTTCGGGGGATGGATTTCTTTTCGAATCGAGAAAAAAGGTTTCAAGATGGATATTCTCAGCCGAATCAAGGACATTTTTTATGGCTTGAAATACTTCATCGCTTGGCGGATATCCCTGATGATAGGAATTCACATAAAACACTTTCTTCTTTGAATTGCAAGAGAATATTAGCGGTAAAAGCAGGAGCCCTATCCAGATTTTTTTTAGCATAAATGTCTGTTTAAATAACTAAACTTAAAAGCAATGCCGATACCAATCCGACTATTGCTACCAAACTTTCCATTACTGTCCAGATGGCAAAGGTTTGTTTGATGGTTACATTGTAATATTCCTTAAACATCCAGAATCCAATGTCGTTAAAGTGCGAAAACATTAGACTTCCGGAACCTGTTGCCAATACCATCAACTCGGGCGAAATACCTGATTGGATGGCCACCGGGAGCATGATTGGGGCGGCTGTCATGGTAGCAACAGTTGCTGAGCCGATAGCCAATCGCAATACCGCAGCGACGGAAAAAGCCAGAATCAGTGGATTGAAAGAAATTCCTTTTGCTACTTCTGCAATGTATGAATTAACCTGGCTGTCTTTCAATACCTGCGAGAATGCACCACCAATAGTTACGAACAGCCTTATCGTCAAATAATGCTGGATTGGCAATTATTCTCGGGTCGGTATGGTTTTTTCCCTCTTTCAGTCCATTTAGCATCAATCGGTAACCTCCAAAGTTCCAGCTTAATTTTCCGTAAGGGGCATCGCTGGCGCAAAACAGATTTTTTGAATACGGTTCACCTGCCAATTGATAAGTTATCAAATCACTTTCGGTGTGTGTGTCGCGCCGGGCGCTCAAGACAAATTTGATATTTGGATATTTCAACCCCAACTGGCGGCTTTCGTGGTATAGTTGCTCCGCTTCAACATATCCGGCACCTCCACCACCCATATGAACAGCCCAAATGGGATGATCAGCATATCGCGAAGCAATTTCGGCGAGGCCGGAAGCCGGGGTAAATGGAGTGTCGGCTCCATAATGAAAGGCTGGAATCGCTCCCAGGCCAACAATCTTATCCTGTACCATTTTTACCTCATTGCTATTCATTGGATAAGCATTCTGTGCCGGATTCATTTTCACAACCGGACAGCCAAATTCAGTCACACAGATTTCAACCAGCTTTAACGCATCTTCCATTGCCAGGTTCCGTGGATCAGTCCAACCGGCAGGAATAAATTTTTCGGGATAGGAGTTAGCCGATTCGAAAATGTACCGGTTTGCTGCTAAAAGTCTTTCGTAGTTTTTCTTTTTATCCTGACTGTAAATTGTTGCTGCCGGATTTTGCCAGACCAGACACATATCAACTTCGGCTTGTTTCATTTCCGCAAGCAATTCCTTATGACCAATTGGCTTTCCGTGATAATAATCCGGACTGCTTTTCACCTGTTCGGCCAGGGTCCCATTCAGATTTTCCATATCAGTCAGATGGGTATCTGTATCAATCGTAAGGTTATTTATATTATCCTGAAGATATTGGATCCTTTTCCGGATGTCATTTTCTAATGAAGTATCCATGTGAAATTTTTAATTTATTGTATAGAAATTAATCTTTCCTGAATGTATTAGCACTTACAACGCGAAAAATGTGGTCACCGAACCCTTTGGTGCTTCATAAAAGATGTTTCCATCTTTCAACTCAAAAACTCCAATTTCCTTGTATAAATCTTTTTCGTCCTCGGTGGTTCGGTAGGCTTTGAATTTTTTTGACTCACAGCCAAAAACTTCAATAACAACAGGTTTGTCTGAAGTGCTGTTCATATTGGTCACCACAAAAGCATTTTTATTGTTTGTTTTTGACTGTCCAAAAGCCATTACCGGAATTTCAGTATCCATGGAAAGCGTTCGGCAAACAGCCATTCCCGGTTGCCCTGCACGGGTAATTTGTTTGTAGAAATAGTAACCGCGGCGCACTACATAACTTCCATCTTCGTTTACGGTAAAAGCTGAACCTGGATTCGGATCACCGCCAACCCATTGTGCCGGACGTTGAATTCCTGCCCACGGAATGATTCCGTTTACTCTTGCCGAATAAATATTATCGTGCATTTCCTTGGTATTTTTTGAGTCCATTTTACTCCAGCTGGTTGAAGTTACCCAGGCATGCAATCCCGGTTTTTTATTGCGAATCATTTCGGTGCCTAAACAGTTGTGGTCGCCAAACCATCTGCTATCATAACTTCCGGTAAAGAATCCGTGTGAAGTAATTAAGCCAAGTGCTTTAACCGCTTTTGAATCTTCGGCCAATGCATCGGAATATCCCCAGAAAGAAAAACGATACCAGTTGGAACATTCACCCGGAGTGACACCAACTTTATTTAATCCGGCTTTATCCAATTTTTGCCGGGTTAATTTTACCATTTCAGC
>JBBQPP010000269.1:0-5875 GCA_038217255.1 Bacteroidales bacterium
TTACACATGAAAGTTGCAGTTGTTGGTGCAAGTGGAGCGGTGGGGCAAGAGTTCCTCGAAGTACTTGCGGAGCGGAATTTTCCGATGGATGAGTTGGTTTTGTTTGGTTCGGCCAGAAGTGCCGGAAATGTATATGATTTCAAATGGAAGAAGCTTGTTGTTAAGGAATTAAAACATGGTGACGATTTTAAAGATATTGATATTGCGTTGACATCAGCCGGAGCAAGTATTTCAAAAGAATTTGCTGAAACAATTACAAAATACGGTGCGATAATGATTGACAACTCCAGCGCTTTTCGTTATGATAGCGATGTGCCGCTGGTTGTTCCCGAGGTAAATCCTGAAGATTCAAAAAACCGGCCACGTAATATTATTGCCAATCCAAATTGTTCAACCATTCAAATGGTTGTTGCGTTGAAACCGATTGACAATTTATCGAAAATTAAACGTGTTCGGGTTGCTACTTATCAGGCGGCCAGTGGTGCAGGGGCGCAGGGAATTGCCGAACTCGAAAATCAGGTAAAGGAAGTTGCAGAAGGAAAAACACCTACAATCCAAAAATTCCCCTATCAGTTAGCGATGAATATCATTCCTCATATCGACGTTTTTTTAGAAAACGACTACACAAAGGAGGAGATGAAAATGAATTGGGAGACAAAAAAAATAATGCATACAGATGCTGAAGTAAGCGCAACATGCGTGCGTGTTCCGGTTGCCCGCGCTCATTCAGAAGCCATTTGGGTTGAAACAGAAAGACCACTTTCGATAGAAGAAGTGAAAGCAGCTTTTGAAAGTTTTGAAGGATTGACAGTGGTTGATAATCCTGCCGAAAAACAATACCCAATGCCGCTTTTTGTTTCGGGGAAAGATGATGTTTATGTTGGAAGGATTAGGAAAGATGTTACCGACCCGAATAGTTTAACTTTTTGGTGCGTTGGCGACCAGATTAAAAAAGGTGCTGCATTGAATGCCGTTCAAATTGCAGAGTGGCTGATTGCCAATGGTGAAGTGAAGTAATCAATATCAAAATACAATAGAAAAGCCCGGATTTCCGGGCTTTTCTATTTCATCTATATGCCATCAATTACAACATCGGATTACCGTACGTGATATTACTGTTTCTTTCGAAATCAAACAAAGTGAAAATCCGCAACTGGTAATATGCCACCCAATATGCACGGATGGAATAAATATAATCGCGCTTTGCTTTGTCGCGTTCCTGTAATGCTATATTCAAATCAGTAATACTCAATTCACCGTTTTGGAATTTTCGTATTGCAATTAAATATCCGTTTCCGGCAACTTTGTCTGCTTCGGTTGCTGTTTTTAATTGGTCTTTCAGTAAGCTAAACTGCTCAACCTGAACCACGATTTCACGATCAAATTCTTCAATATCTTTGTTTACGTCAAAAATGGTCAGTTCCCGTTCCGTTTCAGCAAGTTTTACCGACGATGCCGATTTCCCCCAATCCAGAATAGGCACACTCAATGAAACACGCAGGGTACGATCTTTTTGCGGATTGTCATATACTCCCATAAATTTATCGGCACTATTTGATAAACCAAAACTGCCTCGTAATGTAGCGCTTACACCAGTAGAGCTTTTAGCCTGCGCCAGTTCACGGTCGGCATTAATTAAGCGACGTTGATAATATGTGGTTTCCTTGCGGTTTTCTTTTGCTTTTGCCAATGCCAATTTAGGATTGATATCAAAAAGCGTCATTTTGAGCGGAATAATTAGCTCTAATTTATGGTCTTCTTTTAACCCAATGTATGTACGTAATTCAAAATCGGCATTTTTTAGTTCCATGTTGGCTTGGTTCAGTGATTTTTGTGCATTTAAAACCGATAATTCAATACGTGAAAAATCGTTTTCGGAAATTTGGCCCAGCTCTTTTTTTGTTTGCGAAATTTTTAAATTATCCAAACTGTTTTTCAGGTTATTTTCAGCCAGGGTATAATTTGTTTGCACAGAAAGATAGGTGAAAAAGCGGTAAGTTGCGCTTAGTGAAATTTTTTCAATATCTTCAACAAACCGTTTTTGGGCCTCATCGTAAACCATCGGTTCGGTTTTTTTGTACCATTTCATCCAGTTGTAACCGAAAAGCGGCTGGGTAAAGCCAATAACAAATGGCGAACCCGAAAAACTTGTTTCGTTTAGGTTTAGGTTGCGAATTCCATACGTTGAAGTGCTGGCATAAATGTAAGTTCCCAATGCCGGGATTGATTGATTCAGTGATAAGTTTGCCGATGCCGCAAGATTGGAAACCTGTTTAAATTGGATACTTCCGTCGGGTTGGGTAATTGGTTGGGTGGTATTATTGTAATTAGGCAAATCACTGTTCAAAACAAGTTGTGGCCGAAATTGGGTTTTATAGTTTCTGTATCTCCAATAGTAGTTTACATTGGTATTTTGAACATATTTTATGGCTGAAGATTTGGTTAAAGCCATATCAATCACGTCATCGAGGGTTAAAGTATATTTAATAGTATCGGTTTGTGCTGATAGTATATTTGCCCAAATAATTGAGCTAAAAATAAAAAAAGCAAATCGTCTCATAACAAATATGTTATTTAATATCAATTTCATTTAAGTGACGAATTGAGTTTGTATCGTCCGAGATTATAACATCGCCTTGCTTTAGTCCCGATAATATTTCACAATATTCATCACCAATTATTCCTAACAAAATTTCCTGTTTTACGGCTTTATCACCTTTAACTACAAAAACCTTATGTGTTTTTCCGTTTTCAAATTCTGGAATTTTCTTAATTCTTAAAGTGTTCTCTTTTTTATTGTTGAAAATCTGAATCTGAACAGTTTGATTTGCAATCAATTTAGGATGGCTACTTTCAACAAGGTGCACATTGAATTGAACTTTATTATTTTCAACTATTGGGGTAATATTTCCAATAAGCCCTTCTAATTTTTCATTTTCGATTGTAACATAAACCAATGAACCGGTTTTTAACTGGCGAGCAAACTGTTCATTTATTGATCCAATCAGTTTAAAAGAACTTAAATCAGACATGGTAACCAATGATTTGTCGGCTGCAACTTTTTCGCCAACATTTCCCGAAACATTAAGAATTATGCCGGAAGAAGGGGCGCGAACACTCATTTTTGAAAGTAACAACTGTTTATCTTCCAACGCCTTTTCGTCCATTCGTATTTGTAAGTATAACCCCCTGTCTTCTGCGTTTAGTTGTTTTAGTCTGATTGAATTTTTGTTAATCAACATTGCCAAATCTTTTTCGGCCAATGTAATTTCCTGTTTGGTTTCCTCAACTCTCGCCGGCGAAATACCACCCACATCCAAAAGTTGTTTCTGATCGGATAGTTGTGCTTTTAATGAAATTACTTTTAGCCTTTTTACCTCTTCGTTGTAGTCTAAATCAAGTTTTGTGCTTTGCGCAGTGAGTTGATTTTTTTCGAGGTTATTTCTTTTCACCTCCAATTGGTCTTTCAGTTTATCTATATCATCCAAAACCGGTTCGGTTTGCAGTTGCAAAATAATGTCACCTGCCTGAACGTGGTTACCGGGCTCCTTTATAATACTTTTTATGATGCTTGCAGCCGGACTAAGTAATATTACTTCGTTTTCCGATTCAATAATTCCTGTTGCCTGGGTAGTTGAAATAACATCCCCCCGATCAACTGTAACTGTTTCAAAATTACCCGATTTAATTGCCCTCGACACTAAAGCACCCGAAAAATAAAGCAAAGTGCCAGTTGTAATAATCAAAATTACAACTACAACAGTTATGTATAAATTCTTATTAGTTCCCATAGGAAATAGTTGGTTTATAATAAATTAAAAAAATGATAGTTTAGTAACAATCAATTTTTAAAGGGGCAAAGTTAATAAAAGCGAAAGAATTTTATAATGATTTTTTGTCTGAATATCACCGAATTTTATCGGCATATAGTTTTTTGATTTTTGACAAGTATTCCAAATCCATCTGAGATGAGCGAATACGTACTACTTCATACAATACTCCTTTATTATAAAATGAGGCGGTTGCTGCATCAAATTCATGCCCGTCCCAATTGTATTTCACATCCATCGAAACTTTTATAAAAGCTGAAGGATGCAAATATTTTGGAATTTCAACATAAGCAAAAGTTGGATCTTCGGAATTTATATAAATACCTTCATCAAGTATTTCAAGATTTAGGAATTTTACAATTTTCACTGTAGCTTCTAATTTTCCTTTCAGTTTTTTATTCATTAAAAAATTAATTCCCTGCTTTACGTATGCTTCCTGGATTTTGGCTACCATGTCAAGTTCAGGCAAATGGCGAACCCTTATAACATTCAGATAAACAGAGCCAATTGACATATATCCTTTGCCAGCGTCAAAATTCCACTTGTATTCTTTTTCAATATTTTGGGTAGCCCTGATAATTTCTTCGAGTGGATATTGTTGTGCCAAAACCATATATAAATAAATAGGTTTTGCACTTGTTGGAGCTTCGTGGTAATAACCCGGGAATGGGTTAAGCGAATCAAAAACAAGGCTTCCCGGCAAAACTTTATCTTCGATGGCAACTACTGTGTCGCCTTTGGTGAGGTTTACAAAAACCTCCATCTTTTTGTTGTTTCCCATAATTGATATCTTTGATTTTTATTTAATAAACGTATGGCTGCTAAAGTAGTTCAATTTAAGCAAATCGGGTTGGTTACTTTCGTAAAAAACCGCCGATCTAAAAGTATAAAGATTAGTGTTAAACCCGATCGATCAGTGCGGGTTTCTTTTCCTTTTTATGTTTCTTCGTCAGAAGCTTCGCAATTTGTAATGAAAAATATTGCCTGGATTACCGGGCAACAGCAAAAATTTGACATTAAAAAAAGTAAAATTGAAGTTGGTCAGTTTCAAACAAAACTGCACACAGTACAAATTACAGAAGCCACTGAAAACAAAACAAAAATTAACGGAAGTTTTATTGAAATCAGGTTGGCTGATTTGAATTCAGAAAGTTCAAGAAGTTATTTAGAAAATGTTATTGTTGGAATATACCGTTACGAAGCAAAGAAACTATTACCACCTAAACTTTCTGAACTGGCCATAAAACATGGTTTTCAATTCAACAAAATAACTATCAGAAACAATAAACGAAACTGGGGGAGTTGCTCATCGAAAAATAATATCAGCCTGAATTTGCAAATGATAAAATTACCTGATGAACTGATTGATTACATACTTTTGCATGAACTGGTTCATACAAAAATCAAAAATCACGGGTCTGGTTTTTGGCAGAAATTAGATGAATATACAAATTTCAAAGCACGTGAATTATCAAAACAAGTAAGAAAATATTCAACGTACACGCTGTGAAATTTCAAAAAACAAAAGTCAAAAACAAAAATATGGATTGGAACAATTTACTTTCAACAAAACGTTTAGGAATGGAAGATTGGGCAAGCTCCAATAAAAGTGAGGATCGAACCCAGTTTCAGCGCGATTATGACCGTATTATATTTTCATCGCCATTTCGCCGGATGCAAAACAAAACGCAGGTTTTTCCGCTGCCCGAGCATATTTTTGTGCACAACCGGCTTACCCACAGTTTGGAAGTTGCCAGTGTAGGCCGTTCGCTTGGCAATTTACTGGCAGAAAAGCTAATGACAGAATTGCCGAAAAATCCACTTATTTCAGAAATTGGCACAATCGTTTCAACGGCCTGCCTGGCGCATGATTTAGGAAATCCTCCATTCGGGCATTCAGGAGAAGCAGCCATTTCAAATTTTTTTGAAAAAGGTGCCGGACATGAATTTAAATCAAAACTAACAACAGGTGAATGGAAAGATTTTACACATTTTGATGGAAATGCAAATGCTTTCAGGATTTTAACCCACCAGTTTAACGGAAA
>JBBQPP010000270.1:0-5865 GCA_038217255.1 Bacteroidales bacterium
ATGAAATGGGCCATCGAAGATGCCGGAATGAAACCTGAAGACATTGATTATATCAATGTTCATGGTACTTCAACACCACTTGGCGATATTGCTGAACCAAAAGCCATTATCAAAACTTTTGGAGAACATGCTTTTAAAGTAAGTATCAGTTCAACAAAATCAATGACCGGCCATTTATTAGGAGCAGCAGGTGCAATTGAAGGACTTGCATGTATTTTGGCCATGAACAATAGCATTATCCCGCCAACTATCAACCATTTTACCGACGACCCGGAAATTGACAGCAAACTTGATCTTACATTCAATGTTGCCAAAGAACGCGTTGTTAATGTTGCTATGAGCAATACTTTTGGTTTTGGTGGTCATAACGCTACTTTAGTTTTCAAAAAACTTTAGTCTGTTGTGGTTAGAAGAATAGTACAACGAATAAAACTCTTTTCGTCTAACCGAAAGGAGTTTTATTTGTTTTTAAAAAATCTCATCGGTACATATCCCCGTAATCTTAAACTTTACGATCTCGCTTTCCTGCACAAATCAGCTTCAACTGTCGATTCACGCGGGAATTTTGTAAACAACGAACGCCTTGAGTTCCTTGGAGATGCAATTCTAAGTGCTGTTATTGCCGATTTTTTATACAACAGGTTCCCAAAAGAGGACGAAGGATTTTTAACAAAAACAAGATCGAAACTTGTCAACCGGGCATTTCTTACAAAACTGACCAACGATATGGGGCTTGGTGTTTTTATCGATTCGAACACAACAAAAAACATTGACAGCAGCCACATTTACGGTGATGCACTCGAAGCATTAATTGGCGCAATTTATCTGGATAAAGGCTACCATGCAGCACAGTATTTTATTACAAAAAAAATATTATCGAATTTTGTTAACCTTACAGAAATAGAACAAAACGATCTGAACTTTAAAAGCCGGTTAATCGAGTGGAGCCAAAAAAACAAAAAGGAACTTGAATTTGATACCAGCGAAGAATTCAACGAAAAATCAAAGCAACCTAAATTCACAACAGTAGTGATAGTGGACAACAAAAAAATCGGGTTTGGAACAGGTACCTCCAAAAAAGAAGCGCATCAGAATGCTGCCCGTATTGCGATAAACAAACTTGAAGATTTATAAATCTCACTGGCAAAAATCATTTTAGTTATTTAAGATTTCTATTTTTACCCTGATTTTAAATAGTAAATGAACAATTACCTCATTATAGGTTTCGGATTTTTTGCTCAATTCCTGTTTTTTGCCAGGACAATTGTGCAATGGTTCAAATCGGAACATGAGGGCGAAATAATCTCTCCGGTCATTTATTGGCAAATCAGCCTTTTAGCTTCGATACTTATGCTGACTTATGGTATACTCCGAAACGATTTTTCGATTGTACTTGGCCAGGTTTTGGTTTACAGCGTTTACATCCGAAACCTTCAACTAAAAAAAGCCTGGAAAAAAATGCACTGGATTACGAGGATGCTTGCAATTGTAATTCCTGTAATTTATTTGGGTTGGCTCATTTTTGGGAAAAACTATAATTTCAGTTCAATTTTAAAAAACGACAATGTTTCGCTTTTCCTTTTGATTTGGGGGTCAGCCGGACAGGTTATTTTTAATATGCGCTTTTTTTACCAATGGATTTATTCAGAATATCGCAATGATTCGGTGTTGCCACTTGGTTTCTGGATTATCAGCACTATCGGTTCGTTAATGATTTTCGTCTATTCAATCCCACGATTAGATCCGGTTTTATTTACCGCACACAGTTTGGGACTTTTTATGTACACCCGGAACATTTTTTTACATTATGGGAAAAAGGGGATTTTTTCAAAACTGGCAAAAACACCTTCTGTAAAAAATATTATCAAACAAATTTCGGATAAAATAAAATAAATGCCGGTTTAAACATTGCCAGCCTTCGTTTTTTCGTGCAACACAAACCAAACAGGAATTGAAATAATAAAATAAAACAAACCATATAACGGTGCAATCATACTCACACGAAGACCTGCCGCAATAAGGCCCGGTGAAATGTCACCTGCATGTTGAATAGCCATAAAAGCTTCCATCATTCCAAGAGCCTGGCTGAGTATTCCCATAATAAAAGCAAGGCTTCCGTGCATAAGAATGTAATTAACTCCTTTTTCGCTTTTGTTATTTTTCGCAATGACCTGGAAAATTTTTTTCAGAGATTGGAAAATCATTGCTATTCCAAATATTGAAATAATTAGCAATGAACCAATTCCTGCCCCTTTGAGATAATCTATTAATGCCATTTTTTTCGTTTTTAATGTTGGTAGTTCAATATTAACCAATGTCAATGAGATTGGAAATAAATATCGACCAGCAGCTAAGTTAATTACTCCAACTGCAAAAAATAAAACAAAAAGTGCAACAAATGCATAACTTGCCATAAAGGTCCAATATATTGCTGTTCATCGATAAAATTTGTTGAATAAAAAATATTGGGTAATTTTTAGTAAAATAAACCCGTAGTCCGATATATGAAAAATAAATTATCAAAACTGGCACGCATTGTTTACCACATCCTTTTTTGGGCATTGGTGTATTTTTTCTTCGTGGTTTTTTACGGCCGTTCCAACCACAGCTACATGGTAACCATTATATTTGTTTCAATGCTGCTGCCCCTTACAATTATTACAACTTATTTTGTAAACTACTTTTTAATGCCACGGTATTTGTTTACCAGGAGATATGGCAGGTTGGCTCTTTTTTCGTTTTACACTTTTGTAATTTCGGTTTGGTTAGAATTGTTTATTACGCTTGCAGTGTTTATTTTTATAAGTAATTACCAGGCCAATAAAATGGACTCTTCTTCGTTCGATGCAGTTTTGCTAATTGTTGGGCTTTATTTTGTAATAATCATGGCCGTTGCAATAAAATTGGTACGAAATGCATTTTTCATTCAGAATAAAAATAAAGAACTGGACAAAAAGCGATTTAAAACAGAAATAAAACTAAAAGAAGCCGAACTTAAACTTTTAAAAGCACAAATCCACCCTCATTTTTTATTCAACACACTTAACAATTTATATGGTTTGACTTTGGAAAAATCGGATGAAGCGCCCGATTTGGTTTTGAGGCTTTCGGAAATCCTTGACTATATTTTGTACCGTTGTGATGAGAAAAGAGTTCAGTTATTGGAAGAAATTAAAAATCTTAAAAACTATATCGAAATTGAAAAAATAAGGTATTCTGATAAGCTGAAACTCGATTTAAATTTTCCAACAAACACTCATAAACTAAAAATTGCACCGCTAATCGTCCTTCCATTTGTTGAAAATGCATTTAAGCACGGTGTAAGCAAATTCCCGGGGATTGCCTTTGTAAAAATAAAAATGGATGTGGTTGAAAAAAACTTGATTTTTAACGTTGAAAACTCAAAGTATAAATATGCAACTACCAGTGATAATTACTCAAAAGGAATTGGTCTTATCAACGTTCGAAAACGATTGGATTTAATGTATCCGGAAAAATATAAACTGAACATAGAGGAGCTGGACGAAACTTTTTCGGTAAATTTAACCATTGAACTGGAGGATTAATTATGTACCGATGCATGATCATAGACGATGAACCGATTGCAATCAGGGTAATTAAAAAGCACCTTTCGGTGTTTACCGATTTTGAGATTGTGGCTGAATGCAGCAATGCACTTGAAGCCCTGCCAATTCTTTCAAAAAGAAATATTGATTTGCTTTTTTGTGATATTCAAATGCCACAAATTACCGGAGTTGAGTTTATTCGGTCATTATCACATGCTCCAAAAGTAATTTTCACGACAGCTTACCGCGATTATGCAATCGATGCCTTTGAACTGAATGTGGTTGATTATTTGCTGAAACCCATTTCATTCGAGCGGTTTACAAAAGCCATCAACAAATTCCTCGAACTGCACAATACGGTTCAAAACCAGGCAAATTCTGAAGAACAAAAGCTGGATTACATTTTTTTGAAAGCCGACAAAAAGCATTATAAAATAAATTTGTGCGACATCCTTTATTTCGAAAGTTTGGGCGATTACGTGATTGTCTTTACAGTCAATAAAAAAATTGTAACTAAAGAAAGAATTGGTAATCTGGCCAACGAATTACCCAAAAATACCTTTTTGCAAATCCACCGAAGTTATATCGTGGCGGTATCAAAAATAGAATCCGTAGGTCCGGGATTTATTGAAATCAACAAAAAAAAACTACCAGTAGGGAGAAGTTACAAACCCAAACTTTCAAGACTTCTTTTAAATAAAAATTAAAGGATTTCATACATTTGTATTTTTACAAAATTCATGGAAGAAAAGAAAAAATATATTCTCCGAGCGGGATGGCTTTCAATATTTGGAAACCTGGCTTTGTCGGGTCTTAAATACTGGGCTGGAATTTCAACAGGTTCTCTGGCTTTAATTGCCGATGCATGGCATTCTATATCCGATATTATTACTTCGGCAGTAGTTCTGATAGGAGGGAAAATATCAAGTAAACCAGCAGACGAAGAACATCCATTTGGCCATGGGCGAGCTGAACACATTGCCTCAATTATAATTGGAGTTGTACTTGCTATTGTAGCCTTTGATTTTGCAGTTGGAGCTATAGAAAAATTTGGGAATCGGGAAATCACGCATTATAATACATTTGCATGGATTGCTGTAATTATTTCCATTATTGTGAATGAAGCAATGACTCAATATTCATTTTGGGCAGCAAAAAGAATCCGTTCAAGTATGTTAAAAGCTGATGGCTGGCATCATCGCACCGATGCACTTTCTTCTGTAATCGTTTTAATAGGAATCGCCCTTGGCAGCTCATTCTGGTGGACCGATTCTGTGTTAAGTTTTATTGTTGCCTTAATGATTGGTTGGGCCAGTTATGAAATTCTCTCCAAAGAAATTACTTCATTGCTTGGTGAAAGCCCGGCACCGGATCTTCTTCTTTCGATACGCGAAACAGCGCAGAAAGCTTGCGTACAACCTATTTATTTACATCACATTCACCTTCACAAATACGGACAACATGCAGAAATGAGCTGCCACATAAAACTGCCGCCCAAAATGACTCTCAATGAGGCCCATGATATCTGCACCATAATTGAAAATGCCATTGAAGAAAAATTTGGATTTGTTTCAACCATTCATCCTGAACCAATTACCTGGGAAATCATTTAAAAGGTAAATCATAAAAAGCAAATTTCTTATTAAATAAAATCAATTGGATTGAGCCTTGGATGTTTTGGTTATATTTGGTTGTTGAGAGACAATCAAATACCAATGGCACTAAAACTCAAAATACTTGGTAATTTAATAAAAGGTAAAAAAAAGGCTTTTAAGAAAGTTTTTACCATTTACTATCCCCGTTTGGAAAAATATGCCGGTTATTTTATTGCCAACCCCCATGAAGCCGAAGATATTGTACAAGACGTTTTTGTGCAAGTTTGGGAAAACCATGAGACAATAAAAACCGATTCAAATTTTGATTCCTGGCTTTTTACTTTGGTGCGGAACCGCTGTTTAAACGTGCTAAAAAAACAGTTGGCCGAAAAAAAATACATCGACAAAACCCAGGTAAATTCCGAAGAATTGTACAACATCAGTTTTGGAATGGATGAAGATTTTTTGTCGATGGAAAAGTTGCTTTACGAACAACTTGAAAAAATAATTGAAGAAATGCCCGAACGTTGCCAATCTGCCTTTTATTTGAAATGGAAAGAAGGGAAAAAAATCCGTGAAATTGCCGAAATCATGGGAATTTCAACAACAATGGTAGATAAACACCTTGCCAAAGGGATGGAAATGGTAAGGGGAAAAATGACTTCGGAAATGCTTTTGTTTTTCTATTTCATGATATTGAATTC
>JBBQPP010000271.1:0-5835 GCA_038217255.1 Bacteroidales bacterium
TTTGGTGCAAAATTCCATCACTTCGATTACTTCTTCAGGAGCTTCAAAAAGTTTCATAAAAATATCGGTCCCCATTAAATGAAGTGCAAGAGTAAAAGGGCCGGTAATTAATCCGTACAAAGCAATTTTGGGATATTTTGAACGCAGTTTTTTAGTTGCTTCAACAGCAACAGCAACTCTTCCATCGGTTGCGGTGGGAATTTTCAAATCTGAAAGCAAAACTCCTTCGGCCAAAGGATGAGAAATAACAGCAGGCGGATTATGAGGCGCCCATTGTAGTTTACAACCCAGTATTTCTGCTTCAATCTGCAAATCGAAAACTACAGGAATCCCATCGGGATTGTACTCTTCAATGGCTTTGCTTACACCTTTTACAACTTCTTCGGTCGATTTCAAATAAGTTTCGGCATCAACTCCGGTTAAAAAACCGCCGTGAACACCCACGAATGGCACCCATGGAACCCGCTCTAAAGTTTGAAGAGCAAATGCTTTTTTAATTAATCCTAAACCGTTCATATTTTAGTATTTAGATATTAGTATTGGGTATATAGTATTGAGATGTGGAAAATATTAGCCATTAAATACATAAAATTATTTAGTGGAATTTGAAGAATTCTTTGGCATCAGTTCAAACAAACTACACCCATTTCAGGAAATTTCCACTTTCCCAATCCATGTTTTTTTCGAAAAAATAATTTTAGATTATTTCAATTCGATTTGCAAGCCGAAATCAAATCTATCTTTCAATTTATGCCGCTGAAGCCAGGAATCTGGTTGCACTTTTTGTCCGTTGGCTGAAGCCAACGGCAATGATTCCGACTTTCTTCAAGCCAAACTTGCATTTAAATATTCAACCAATCCCTGTGGATCAGCAGCATAGGCATCGGCGCCAATTTTTGCCCTGAAATCATCAGTAACAGGAGCTCCTCCAACAGCTACTTTTGCGCCTGGAACAGCATCTTTTACAGCTTTCGTAATCTTTTCCATGTTCACCATTGTGGTTGTTAACAAAGCAGATAAACCTACAACAGCATTTTCGTTTTCTTTGATGGCAGCCACAAATTGTTCGGCTTTTACATCGGTGCCAAGGTCAACCACTTTCCAGCCATTGCCTTCAACCATCATGGAAACAAGGTTTTTGCCAATATCATGTAAATCGCCTTCAACAGTTCCAATAATAAAAGTCCCTTTTTGTTTTACTTCGCCCGAAAGGAAATAGGGTTTTAAGTGAATCATTGCAGTACTCATGGCTTTTGCCGACATTAATACCTGCGGCACAAACACTTTGTTCTCACGGAACTTAATACCCACTTTTTCCATACCTATCATCAGCCCATCTGTAAGGATTTGTTGTGCAATAACTCCCTCTTCCAATGCTTGTTTTGTGATTTCGTCAGCACCGTCTTCACCTTTCATTTGCGGAGGGTAAGGAGATGCCTTGTTTATTTTTCCGAATTCAATACAATTGGCAAGTTTGATTAATAATTCACTCATTGTTATTTATTTAGATTGATTTTGATTACAAAAGTATCTTTCCCTGTTAGTATAAAAAATAGTATTTTCTTTGAAAAAGATGGAATATATTACTTTATTTTGGAAATGGGTAAAAAGATGAAGAGAAATGAGTAGTGAGACAAGAATTATTAATAAATTCTGATTAAATAAGTGATTACTGAAATTCGATATTTTAAGATTCCGAATCCTTTAATTGAGGAACAGAAAACCAATCCGCTAACTTCTGGTTTATTATTTACCGAGATTGGTGAGATTGAAGTTGAACAGGGAACTATTTGGAGTTCGAACGAAAAGCTGGAAAATAATATGCTTGTTTATTGTACAAAGGGCAATGGGATTGTAATGATTTCAGGCGATCAGGTTCCGGTTTCAGGCGATCAGTTTTTTATTATTCCCAAAGGCGAAGAATTTAAGTATTACTCTGTTATCAATGAAAAATCGAGATTGCTTGTTGCACAGTTTAACGGGAATAATTCAAAATTACTGGGAAAGGAATTTTCTGTGGTTCGCAACCTGATTCCGTCAGTCAACAATATGGTAGCCAACCGAGAAATGCTTTTTGATGAGATCTTCAATAATCTTTCAAAAGGCTTTCATGATGAAAACTTAGAATATGTGAATTTTTGTTTTGGGCATTTACTGGCAACTTTTATTTATGCCAACAGAACAAGTGATGACTTGTTAGATGAATCTAACCCGATAATCAGACATTCAATTGATTACATGAATAAAAATCTCAATTTAAAACTAACACTTCAACAAATTTCTTCGGAGGCGGGTTATTCACCCACTTATTTTACAACGCTTTTTAAAAGGGAAACCGGTTATTCGCCACTCAGTTATTTTTCGCACCTTAAAATTTTGAAGGCTACCGAATATTTGGATTACACGAAACACAAAATCAAAGAAATATCATTTTCTCTTGGATATGCTGATCCCTATTATTTCACAAAAGATTTTACAAAACGAATGGGACTTTCGCCGCGGCAGTATCGGAATAGGGTGGGGAGATAAAAAGAGAAAAAGGAAATCTAAAATAAGGAATAAGAAATAATAAATCTGAAAGTATAATTATCCTAACTTCCTGATTTTATGTTTCTTATTCGATATTCCTTATTCCTCTCCTTGAGGGGTTAGGGGAGGCTACTATTTCATCGCTGCTTTCAGCCCTTCGGTTGTAGTGTAGTATTTTACAATCATATTTGGCACTTCCCATTCAGGTAGTTTGCCATCAATTAAATATTGCAGATACTTTTCTGTAACCTGACCGAAATGTGCTTCGTGACCATTTTTATATTTGTCTGGAATATTGACTGTCCATAATTTATCGTTTATTTTTTCAAGACTGATTCCCAGGTAACTGTTTTGCAAATCTTCACCAATCGCTTTTTCAAGATTTGCAGCAATATCGCTGCCGGTTGCTTCAACATACAATGTAGGTTTATAGCCCTGATCGGCACCTTGTTTAATCACAAGGTTGCAATTTGTGCCACGCATAATTGAATAATGTGTGTCGCCCGCGCCTTCAGGAGCCTGAAAATTCCATGTAACCGAAGCTTTTGCGTGGATTCCTTTTAGTGTATAGTTGATTTCGCCGTTGCTGTAAACTTTTAAAACTCCGTCAACAACATCTTTTTTAAGATATTCAGGATATTCGCTTAACTGTGTTACTTTATTAAACATCTCCGGAGTAAGATCGGTTGTCCAGCGTTTAGCCGAAACGATTTCAACATCTGCTTTTGAAAGGATAACTTCAGGAAAAGCTTCCCATTGAATCAGATCTACCAAATGGGTATTCACATCCACAATTCCTTCGCCTTGTTGTTTTGTGTCGAAAAACCATGCCGGACGTTTAAGCGGATTACCCGAAACATATTTAAAAAAGTGGTGCACACTTTCCTTGGTAATGGCAGGTTCTTCAACTGTACCGGTTTGCAAAGTCCCAAAAACTTCAGGCATTTTTGATAACTCGCGTTGTAGAATTGTTGTTATTTCGTGGCGTTCAGTCATTATATCATATAGCAAAACACCTTTTTCGGCTGCAACCTGAAAAGCTTGCTCAAGTTTTGGGAATTCATCAGGTGTAATTACCATTGGTTTATCGGCCAAAACATTAATTCCAGCTTCAATAGTTTTTAAAATATATTCTGTTTTTTTTGCGTTGTTACCTGCTGTAACCATTACATTTCCAGGTTTTTCAGCCAGCATTTTCTCTAAATAATCCGGTCCGGTATATACTTTTTCTTCCCATGAAGTTGGTGATTCTGACCGGGTATTATAGTTGTTGATTAATGCAAGATGATCTTGCAAATCGGGGCCATCAGGTGCATAAACATACACCGTTGGGTCAACTTGATCGTACATTGATTTTTGAACCAACGCTGCATGAAAATGCCCCGGATCGAGGGTCATAATTTTAACTTCACCTTTTGCTCCTGTAAACATATTTTGTTTTTTTTCGTTTGTTTTTGATTTTTGACCGCCAGTGCATGCACTCAATGCTATAGAAATTGAGAGTGCTGCAAATAATATTTTTTTCATGTTATAATAATTTTTAAGAATTTTCAATCAGGTGCACAAATTTACAATTTTTAATTTGACGATTAAGTGATTTTAATGATAAAAAGCTGCTCAGTTCCATCCCCGGCGATACCTTGCACAAGAATTTGGTTGTTCTCCCGATTCCAACGGGGGGCTGAATCAATTCGCACATCTCCTGAATACGCACCCTTGTTAATTCCTTCTGACCTTGTCCACTCACCATCTTTTAAGCGGACAATATTGTAAAAATTTCTCCCATTTTCCCCGTATCCATTTACAAACCAATTGCCATCAGGTGACAAACTAATATCGCCTTCCGGGTCAGGTATTGATTCCTGTGTCCCAATTGTTCCAACTATTTTCTCCTGAACGATATCGAATATTACCTGGTCATCATTGATTCTTCCTATCATTTGGTTGCCGGAACCCCACTCAGGATGCCCGCCAATAAATTGGCGACCAACAAATAAATTGGTTCCATCGGAATTTATTGTACAAAAAACATTGGTTCTGGTTGTTGATTTTCCGTTCCAACCTGCACGCACAAAAAAACAAAAAAGATTTCCATCACGGTTCCAAAGTGTATGATTGATGAAAAGTGATTCGCCACCAGTTTCAAATCCTTTTTTCTTCAATTCAGTTTCGAGTTTTTCAAATGAAACCAATATTTTCTTTTTGCCCGATTCGATATCGATAATAAAAATTCCATCGTTGTCGGGTGCTGCATTACCTTCTGTCCAGTCGGTGGCACCTTTGTAACCCGTGACTGCCCGCAATCGTGCCATTCTTGCATAATTGATTGCCAAAAATGATTTTCCTTTTGGGCAAACACCACTGTTTCCAACAGGAGTATCATCAAATTTATATTCGTGAATGCGCCTACCTTTTTCAACATCATAAAGGACAGTAAATACTTTACCAGTTTTTTTATCGCGATCATTAAAGAAAAACTGATTTGAAGGATTATCAGGATTCCAGTAAAACATAGTTCCCTGTTGGGGATTCCAACCCAAAGATTCATCTACTTTCTCTACTTTAAAATATTTCTCTTTTGGTTTATCCAAATGCACAATGCAAACACCAGCCGGTTCATTTTCATCGGGCAGATGATCGATAAATGGCGAACTTAAAGTAAGTAGTTTGTTACCTTTTGAGTTCCATGGAATGGTGAGTGATTGCCCGATATAACCAAACAGGTGATTATTTGGTCCGGTTGTAATTTGCCGGATTTCTGTTGTGAATCCATTTTTGGGGAAAAGGTTGAATCCGGGAAGACTAATAGCTGAAAAGCTGCCTAATGCTGTTGTTCCAATAAATTTTCTTCGTTTCATCGTTTTGATATTTTATAAAAAGAAAAACTCCTCCTCGTTATCTTTCAATCAATTACGGGGAGGAGCTGATTACAATCAGGCAAAACGTTTATGCGTTGCCAATCATTTTATTGAAAATTTCCAATTGTTCTTTCATTGCTGCAATTCGATCGTCAGGTTCTGTGCGCGCTTCAAGTAAAATCCAACCATCATAATTCATTTTTACAAAAAGGTTCATCAAATCCTGATAAGGGTAATCGCCCACATTCAGTTCGCGGATATGAACCGTGTCGCCAAAATATTTTTTAACAGAATTGAAATTGGCTTCCAATCCCGGAGGCAGCAAATCCTGGTCGTTACAATTCCAGCACATTTTTACACTTTTTTCGTTTACCTGTTCAAAAATGGCTTTTATGTTTGGTATTTCCTGCGTGAGATTTCCATGCACTTCAACCCTTACAAGCTGCCC
>JBBQPP010000272.1:0-5826 GCA_038217255.1 Bacteroidales bacterium
CAGGGCGACACTTCTTTTGTAGATGTAGTTAAGCAACTATTTTCGGCTGCAAGAAGTGATGGTCAAATACCAAACACTATGGAAAACATTGACATTTACTTTATGCCAAGTTGGTGTGTAGACAGTAATACTGGCAAAGAACTAATTGATTATGTAAAAGAGGCAAGAGATAAAGGAACAATAGCCACATTTATGTTTCATAGTGTTGGAGGTGGTTACTTAAACGTATCCACTGAATCATTACAGGAATTATTAATCTATCTTAAAGACAATGAACAAGATTATTGGGTAGATAACTTTTATAATATTACAAAACATATATCAAACCAATTAGACAATACTAAATAAATCAGTGAGATAAGATTATAAAACGGTTTACAGTCGAGTAGGCAAAGTGGAATTGCATCCCTAAACCATTCTCACCTCCCCGTCCGGTCAGGCGGGGAACCGTATCCCAAAAAATCCGGACATGCTGTTAACCACTCGGTTAATACGACTCTTATTATGCAGTCAACATTCATTAGACTAATTGATTGAAAGCAATCTAAAAAGATTTACCTCCACCAAATCTAAAGTTGAATCAAAAACTTCCCCCGCAACGCAACTTTATTCACTTTCCCAACACTTGTTTTATCAATACTTTCAGCCCTTTTAACTTTTAAAGTTATGACCTCTCGCGGTAAAACACCGGAATCAACACTGGCTTTTAATATGTGGAGCAGTTCTTTATCATCAAATTCTGCATTTGGCTTTGGAACAACAATTGCCAGTGGGATTTCACCCCAGTTAATGTCGGGAGCTCCAATAACTGCAACCTCGGCAACGCCTTCATGTTTGGCAATTACATCTTCAATTTCAAGCGAGCTCAACCATTCACCACCAACTTTTATTACGTCTTTTGTACGGTCGGTTATCCTGATACTACCGTTTTTATCAATGCAGGCAACATCGTTGGTATGAAGCCAGCCGGCTGCCCACAATTTTTCAGAATGGACATGATCTTTTAAATAGCCCTGTGTTAAATAAGGAGCACGCATCACTATTTCACCGGGAGTTTTATCATCCTTCGGCACATCATTTCCATCCTCATCAACAACCCTGATTTGCACAGTGCCAACAGCTTTTCCTGTTCTGCACCGCAATTCCACCTGTTCCTCCGGTGAAAGGTCCAAATCTTTTTCAGAAATAAAAGAAAGAGCCGCAACCGGGCAGGTTTCTGACATTCCGTAACCCACAAAAACATCGATACCGCGCCTCAATGCTTCAATTGCAATGGATTTTGGAAGTGCTGCTCCCCCAATAACACAGGTCCAATTTGAAAGATCGTAGTCTGCCGATGTCGGATCTTTTAACAACATATTCAGGATAGTTGGCACGCAATGACTAAATGTTACTTTATGCGCATCAAGCAATTTTAGAAGTACCGATGGAACATATCTTCCCGGATAAACCTGTTTTATGCCTAAAAATGTAGCAACATACGGAATTCCCCAGGCATGGACATGAAACATTGGAGTTATGGGCATATAAATCGAATCTTTATGCAAACGCCCCTGAACAGAAGGTGCTGCAAGAGTAGCTGTAGTAACAAGTGTATGCAAAACCAGTTGACGGTGCGAAAAATAAACTCCTTTTGGAAATCCGGTTGTTCCGGTTGTATAAAACGTGGTTGCCCGGGTGTTTTCGTCAAATTCAGGAAAATCAAATTCCGAAGAAGCTTCAGCAAGCATTTTTTCATACCCACCTTCAAACTGGAAATGGTGCGGGGCAACTTCACCACCATCATCAATTAAAATAAATTTCCTTCCCTCTGAAATGCGTCCTTTTATTGCTTCAAGCAAAGGCAGAAAATCAGCATGACAAATAATCACATCATCTTCGGCGTGTTCAATTGTATATACCATTTGTTCCGGAGACAATCTCACATTTATCGTATGTAGTACTGCACCCATCATTGGGATTGCATAATAAGCCTCAAGATACCTGTGCGAATCCCAGTCCATAACTGCAACTGTACTTCCATACTTCACTCCGATTGATGACAATGCATTTGCAAGTCGGTGAACCCTTTCTTTCCAGGTTTTATACGTAATATTTAGCTGGTCACGGTAAACGATTTCCTGGTCAGGATTGCTGGCCATTGGAGCTAAAAACAGTTGTTTAATCAACAACGGATATGCGTATGCTGAGGGAGTTTGGTCTATTAAATTGTTCATATTCAATGTTTTTTGATTTAGTTTATACTGTTCAATCCTTTTACTCTATTTGAATTTATGAAAGTTTATTATTTAACAAAAAGCCTATTGAAAGGTTTTATCTAATGAAATTGATTTGAAAAACAAAAATTGAAATAAAGTCGTTAACTTTAGGAAAACTAATAATTGTAAACCTATGGAAAGAAGACGATTTCTTAAAATGACTGCCTTGTTGAGTGGGGTTTTAGCTTTCCCTAAATTTATTTTCGCAAAACCAAACCAATATTTGCCAAACGTTTTAATCATCGGCGACTCAATTTCAATAGGATACACGCCTTTTGTAAAAGAATTGCTCGCCGGAAAAGCCAATGTTTATCGCCCGACTTTGGAAAACGGCAATCCCGAAAATTGTGAAGGCACAACAAAAGGTGTTCAAAATATTGAAAGGTGGTTAACAAATACCGGAGTTGGAACCCCGATGGCTATCGGGGCTGCTTCCAAATGGGACATTATTCATTTTAATTTTGGATTGCACGATTTAAAACATGTTAATCCGGTTACAGGCGAAAACAGCAAAAATCCAACAGACCCGCTACAGGCAAATCTAAAACAGTATAAAAAGAACATGGAAGTAATAGTTGAAAACCTTAAATTATCTGGCGCCCGTTTAATATTCGGCACAACTACTCCTTATCCTGATGATGTTGAGGGCGTGCTCAGGGACCCGGGAATGCCTAAAAAATATAACCGTGCAGCTATAAAAATCATGAATCAACATGGTATTATGATAAATGATTTATACAATTTTATGCTTCCACGCATGAATGATTTACAACTACCTAAAAATGTACATTTTAAGCCCGAGGGTTATCAAGCGCTGGCGCGAAAAGTGGTCGAAAGAATCAATGAAGTTATCAGGGATTTGAATCAGAAATAATGAATTATTATGTTTTCAGTAAAAGGTAAAACAATAATTATTACCGGTGCCAGCGGGGTAATTGGCTCGGCAATTTCTGTTGCGCTTGCAAAAAATGGGGCTCAGGTTATTATCCTCGGAAGAAATGAAAAAAAACTTCAGTCCACCTATAATAATATTTCTAAATATGGTGAAAATCACCTGCAATTTGTTTGCGATGTATTGGAAGTTAAATCACTGGAAAAAGTCAGAGATAAAATTATAGCGGAAGATATTAAGATAGATGGATTAATAAATGTTGCCGGTGGCGCCACAAAAGGGGCATCCACAAAAGCTGAATTCCTGACCGCTGAAATACCTGTTGAAGATACTTTTTTCGGAGTTAACCTCAATGATTTTAGCTATACAGGTGATTTGAATTTTATGGGAAGTGTGATTCCCACAAAAGTTTTTGCCGAATCAATGGCAAAACAAAATAGCGGAAATGTTATCAATATCAGTTCGATGGGAGCAATTCAGCCACTGAGTAAATCACCGGCATACAGTGCAGGTAAGGCAGCAATAACAAATTTTACACAATGGTTGGCTGTGCATCTTTCAAAAGTGAATGTCAGGGTAAATGCAATTGCCCCGGGCTTTATTTTAACCGAACAAAACAGGTTTTTACTTTTTGATGAAAAAACAGGAGAACTGACACTCCGTGGAAAACGGATAATTGACCAAACACCACAGGGAAAATTGGGATCACCTGAAGATTTAATTTCCACAATCTTATGGCTGCTTGCAGATGAATCATCATTTGTAACGGGAATTACCGTACCTGTTGACGGAGGTTTTTCAGCCTACAACGGAATTTAAAACCATTTTATAAAAAACATTTTTATTATACCAATCGAAACGAAATCAACCTATAAACCATCAAAAACGAAATGTATAAATGGGCAAAGTAATTATCGCAATTCATGGACTGGGCAATAAACCGGCAGCCAATATCATGCAAGAATGGTGGTGGAAATCTATTTCAGAAGGATTGCAAAACCACACAAAAAATATATATCATAAACCAACTTTTAAAGTAGTGTATTGGGCTGATGTATTATACGACCAGCCCAAAGATGAGAAATGCACGGATCCTGAAAACCCTCTATATCTGGATGAACCATATGAACCTGAAATTTTTCCGCAGATAATAAAAGACCATGCCGTCAGACAAAAAATAATGGATGCTATTGTGTTTGAAGTCAATAAAATATTTTTGAACGATGATTATTCGTTAAATTTTTCATCGCTCAACGATTTGATAATGAAAAAATACTTCAAAGATCTTAACGCATATTACTCTAATGGGTTGAACAATAGTCAACAACCCATAAGGGAAACTTTGCGCAACCGATTAAAATCTGTTTTGGTTGAACATATAAATGACGATATTCTTTTGATTGCCCATTCCATGGGTTCTATTATTGCTTTTGATGTACTTTCACTTTTTAGTGATGAAGTTCAGATTGACACACTGATAACCATGGGATCTCCACTTGGTTTTCCGTCAGTTATTAGCAAAATTGCCAATGAACTGAAATTAAAAAATCGTAAAACGCACAAACTGGAAGCTCCATCATCTATTAAAAATAATTGGTTCAATTTTTCGGATTTGGAAGATAGAGTAGCTTTTAACTATAAACTCGATGATGATATTTCAGAAAGTTTGAATGGAATAAAAGTGTTTGATTTTGTTGTAAACAACAACTATACAACACGGGGAAAATATAATCCTCACAAGGCATACGGTTATCTTAGAACACCGGAAGTGGCTAAAAAAATATATGAATTCCTTTCAATGGAACCGTTGCCGCTTTATCTTAAAGTATGGTATTATGTTAGAACCATCTTTATAAAATGAAAAAATGCAGGTGAAAAATAAATCATAAAAATTCAACACAATGAATGTTGTTATTTTCGACTCAGGATATAAATCATACGCATTTGAAAAAGATCTTTTTGAAGGAAATGGATTTAAACTAAAAATTCACCCAACTTATGAGGGAGAAAAATCAGAAAAAATTGAGTTTGCCAAAGATGCCGACGGTATTTTAGTGAGGCACACCCGAATTGATGAAGAATTTCTTTCCAAAATGAAACATTTAAAAGCTGTGGTAAGGTATGGAGTGGGATATGATAACGTTGATGTTGAAGCCTGCACCCATTTTGGAGTAAAAGTGGCCAACGTGCAGGGATATGCAAATCATGCCGTTTCTGATCATGCTTTGGCACTTATGTTTGCATGCGCACGGGCACTATGGAATACGAAAGGGCAAATTACTGGAACATTTGCTGCTCCACTTGTTACTGATATTTTTGAATTGCATGACAAAACTCTTGGAATAATTGGACTAGGCAGGATAGGAAGTGTACTGGCCAAAAAGACTGCACCCCTTTTTAAAGAAATCATTGCCGTTGATCCATATAAAAGTCAAAAACACTGTAACCGATTTGCTGTTCGAAAAGTTGATTTAACAGAGTTGCTTGAAACGTCAGATGTAAATATTAGTGCAATCAATAATCCTGTCGCTGAAGGCGATATGTGGAAAGGGCAATGATTATTTTACATTCTGCTGAAGGTAAATCTTTGGACAGTATAGTCGAACAAACAGGGAAGAGTAAACCTGTTGTCAATAAATGGAGGCAACGTTTTAGAAAAGATGGACTTAAAGGTCT
>JBBQPP010000273.1:0-5797 GCA_038217255.1 Bacteroidales bacterium
GATAGTACCGGCTTCAACTTAATAATTGGAATTTGAATCGAATTATTATTGCATGATATAAATACAGAAACAATAGTAATTGAATGGACAAGAAATATAATCCGTTTCATAAATATTAACTTAAAAACAGGATTAAAGGAAAACCTATAGCTTTTTATTTCGCTTTCGGGTTTGGTACTTGAAAACAAAACCGCTACAATATAGATTGAGGATAGAAATCGTAACATTTCAGTTCCAATGGTTTTTTGAGTTTTCAGGTTATTCATGGTTTATAGATTTTAGTTTTTTTAAAAGATGGTTATTAACTTCGAGATTTAAAAGAACAATTTATTTAACGGCAGTTTTGGTTTATTAAACGGTTAAATTTCATAAGTCATTTGTCTTTCAATTTCACCAACATCAAAATCGGGTTATCATTTTCGCTTAAGCTGTTTGCCAGCATTTAGTTTTTTCTTTTTCGTGCAATTTCGTGCCTTGGTGTTTTAGTGGCTATTCTTATTTTTCTTGCCACGAAAGCACGAAAGCACTAAAGTTCACTAAATTTTTATTCCTTCAATTTCACCAACACCAAAAAATGGTTGTCTTCCTCTTTTAGTGTTTTTCTGATTTGAATTAGCTTTTCTTTCGTTTCGGGGCGTTTCACCTCTTGATTTTTGAACTTGTCTGAATCGAGATACAATTTCATGTCGAGTGCCGAAACTAACATTATTGCTGTATTATCATTCGTAACGATTGGCCTGAAATCGGGGCCGCCGGTAATATCATCGGTAATACCTGCTTGTTTCGTTTCTTTAACTGCCACTGCTTCTTTGGTTTTTTTATGGAAAATATGTTCGACAAAAATTATACCTAAATCTTTAGTTGATGAGAATTGAATCTTTCTGCAATGCTTTATTGTTCTGTATATAAAACAAAATGATTTAATATTGTTTTGTTAATACAACAAAATCCTATTAAATAAGATTGAAATTGACAAAAATTCGGAATACAGTTCAAAGCGATTTGAGATAAGGAAGTATTTTGAAAGCTATTTTTACTTTGGAGGATTCCCTGAAATAAACCGTTTTACCGAAAAAAGATTATGGCTCCAAAATCTGTACAAGAAAATATTTTATGGCGATTTAATAGCCAGATATAAAGTTAGAAATGATTTTGCACTTCGTTTAACCATTAAAAAGCTGGCCGAAACAATTCATGATGAAACAACTTTTAACCGTATCAGGCATATTGTTCAATCGGCCGGGGTAAAAGTAGGTACAGCAACTATTATTGAGTTTACCAAATATTTAAAAGAAACCTGGTTGGTGTTCTCACTAGAAAATTATTTGGGAAAATTAAGCGAGAAAGAAACCTCCGGTAAGTTTTACTTTATTGACAATGGAATTTTATCTCTGTTTTTGATTCAGCCGGAAACAATTTTACTGGAAAATATTGTTGCCATTCAGCTTAAAAAGTTGTTTAATGACGGTGTATATTATTTACGCAAGAATCAAGAGGTTGACTTTTATATTCCCAAAGTACAGATGATGATTCAGGCTGCTTACAATTTGCAGAGTCCTGAAACAGAAAGACGCGAGGTAGCAGCAATGCTATATTTTTCAAAAACTATGGATATTAAAAAAATGTTGATCATTACGCTCGACACTGAAAAAGAAATTATAGAAAGTGGATATAAAATTGAAGTCGTCCCTGTTTGGAAATGGTTGCTGTCGTTTCAATCTTCCAACTCAACAAATAATACTGCAACAGAATAAAAATAAGCAACCCAAATTCTTTTTCCATTTTCGTGTTATTTTGTGCTTTGGTGTTTTTAGTGGCTATTCTTACTTTTCTTGCTACGAACACACAAAATCACTAAAGTTCACTAAACTATATTACAAATCTCTTTATACCTGAACCGATATTCACCACATTGAAATTTATAAGATAACCTAACCTTTTGTTGGTCAATTTCATGTGGCTCAGCACTTGGGCTTCCCATAGCGGATTTACATTTTCCAACGCTTTCAATTCACAAACAACCTTATCCTCGACCAAAACATCCAAGCGAAAGCCTTCATCGAATTCCAACCCATCATAAACGATTGGAATATCGAGTTGGCGTTTGCAATCCAGTCCCCGTTTCTTCAATTCATGGCAAAAACATATTTCATAGACTTTTTCAAGTAATCCCGGCCCTAAATTTTTGTGCACGTTGTAGGCTGCATCAACAATGAGTTTGCCGATTCTTTCCAATTCGGGTGAAATAGGTTCGTAATTTTTCATGTTTTACTTTTTTTTCATCTTTCTTTTTCGTGTTATTTTGTGCCTTGGTGTTTTAGTGACTATTCTTTTTTTTTGCCACGAAATCACGAAAACACTAAAGTTCACTAATTTCTTTTTCCAGTTTTTTCTTTTTCGTGCAATTTTGTGCCTTGGTGTTTTAGTGGCTAATTTTTCTTTTCTTGCCACCAAAGCACTAATACACTAAAGTTCACTAATTTCTTTTCCTCCGCAAAATGTAGTATAGCAACGGAATAAAAAATAAACTCACCAAAGTGCCTTGGTTTGCTAATTATTATCTTTCAACTTTTTCACTTCATTCATACTTTATTTCTTATACTTCATTACCATGATCACAGGATTTGATTCTTCACTCAATTCGGCTGCAATTTCTTTCAATTTACCCTTTAATCCGTCATTTTTATATGCCTCAACAAGCTGGAAGGCTTCTAATTTCTGGAAGGCCGCAATTCCACTATTTATCGGGTGCGAAGTCATATCCACTTTTTTTCTTTTTACATAGTCACCATTAATTACAGCAGGTTTGAATACAGCATTTTCCTGCCTGTCGTACATTAAATCAGCAATTGGGAATCCTCTCCCTTTTGTAAAGTCAAATTCTTTTTTCATGGTTTGCATGAAATAATACTGGTCAGTCATAGTACCCATCGTAAGAAATACTTCAGTATCAACGGTCGGTTTTTTCACGAGGAAGGGGATTAATTTATTCTTTTTGGGAATATAGTTGTACACGGTGTCAGAAGATGTCTCAACAAGCAGCCAAGTGTTTTTATATGGAATTATTGGCGGAAAAAGTGTTGAAACAGTCCTTCCCCCTTCATCTATGAATGGTGTTTTAATTACATCAAAAGGAATTGTAATATTCCGGGTAATACTCCCATCTTGTTTCGATATAATCATATGGTAAGGTTCGCTCCCTCTGTTCTCGCCATCTTTGTATAATATCAACCTATTGTAACAAATCAGATTGTCAGTATCATAATTGAATACATTTACATATCCGTTGTCTTCTGTATGTTTAAAACTTCTTTTGAAGTTGCCAAACAAGTCATACACCAATATCTTTTTCGATACAATACAATTGATAAATAGTTCATTGTTCTGCTCGTCCAGAACAATATTAGTTAAATGACTATATTCTTCCGGACCTTTTCCCATTTTGTTTATCTTTCTTAATGCTTTACCGGTTTTTCTGTCAAAAACAAAGATATCCCCATCGTTGCTCCCGTTTTTTGTTACTATGAATTTGTTGTCTATTGCCATTACAACACCTTGGGTCACAAATTCGTCATTCGTTTCCAACGGAATGTATTCTACATCCATAAAATCCTGAAGGATCAGCTCCTTCTCCGGATAACTTGCCGTTACGTCAACTGTTATCAGATTATTTGTGTCAGATTTCTTGCATCCAACGAACCCTGCCGTTACAAACAGGATGATTGCTAAAGTTTTAATTTCTTTTTTCATTTTAGTATTAATATTTATTAAATTTTTGGGTAAAAGCTTTTTTTCTCAACAAATAATACAGCAACGGAATAAAAAATAAACTTACCAAAGTGCCGATAAACATTCCGCCGATGATTGCAAGAGACAGTGGCTTTTGAAGTTCTGCACCCATTCCGCTTTGAAAGAGGAAGGGCGCCATGGCCAAAATGGTAGTGAGGCTGGTCATAATAATGGGTTTCAGTCGCCGCCGACCCGCCTCAAAAATGGAACGCAACAAGGAATTCCCGGCATCCATAAGTTTGTTTATCGTGTCTATTTTTAGGATGGAGTCGTTGATAATTATCCCGGCCATTACAATTATCCCGATTGCCGACATGATGTTGATTCCCGCCCCAAAAAGTTTCAGGAAAAGGAAAACACCAAATAAATCGATGGGCACTTCTATCAAAACAATCAGCGGCAGCACAAACGACTCGAACTGGGCGGCCAGAATAAAATACAACAGCAGCAAGCTCACGCCAACAATCATCAGCAGTTCGAGCAACATTCCGCGGTTGGACAATATCGAACCGCCAAAAGTTGTATCGTAATTCGCGTTTTTGCCGGTTATGCTTTTTATTTCCTGCACGGTAGTGTTATATTCCCCCGGTTCAATTTCGAACAAAACGGGGAAATACTCGCTTTCGCGTCCGGCCACAATAGTTTTCAGGTCGCTGCCCGAACTTACTTTTACCAGACCCGAAAGCGGGATCCGCTCATCGTTTTTGTTGCGGATGGAAATGTTCTGTATGATTTCGTAAACCGACCCGTAATCGTTGCCCACGCTCACCGGCACATACATGTTGTTGTCGTTGATGGTAAAAACTGTATTTACGTTGAAAGCACTTTTGATTTCGCGGTATAAATCGGCATTTTCAACCTGGTAAAAAAGCAGTTTTTCGGGGTCGGTTTCCAAGAGGATGAGGTTGCGGGTAATGATTTTCGATGTTATTTTCTCTCCGAATTTTTGTTCCAGCTCCTTTTGCAGCTCAGCAAGTTCAGCAAGGTAATTTTCGCCGCCCGGATTAAAGTGGGCAATCCGCGCTACCAACGGCGCATCCGATTTTCCAAAAGCAAGGTTAAAAAGGTTCTCGGTTTCGCTGAAACTGAAATCGGCGTGCGGATAGCTGCGCTGCAACTTTTGCGAAAGTTCCGTCATCAGTTTTTCTAATTTTTGTGGCGAGGCGCATTTCAGGAACAAATTGTTTTCCGAAGTCCCGGCTTCGCCAATGCTGTTCAAAAAATATTGTTGCCGCCCTGCTTCCTCGATAATGTATTCGGGTTGGGCAGAAATATTGGACATCAATGCACTTATTCTCACGTTGTTTTCTTCTAAGGTAACAGGTTCGTTCCAGTCGATTTTAAGTACGGTTTCGTCCTGGCTAACTTTCGGGAACCTTGAAACAGGCAAGGTCGTCCACAAAAAAACAGCAAGCACCAACATTGCGATTACGCTCAATACAGTTAAAAGCTGGCGGCGGAACACGAATTTCAGCCCCGTTTCGTACCAATGAAAATAGATGGGAAGTTTTGAGTTTCGCGCTTTTTCGGCTTTCTCTTTTTTATAGATGAGGCGATAAAGCGTGGGTAGCAACGTAATGGAAACAATCAGCGAAACTGTTAACCCGATGGAAACGGCAACTGCCTGGTCAAAAAACAAGGCTCCGGCCATTCCTTTCATAAAAATTAGCGGAATAAAAACAGCGCAGGTAGTTAGCACCGAGCTGATTAAGGGGCTGATTACTTCGTTGGTGCCGTTTTCGCAGGAAGTTGAAAGAAGTTCGAGGGTTTGAGGGTTTGAAGAAGTTTGAAAGTTTGAAGAGGTTCGAGGGTTCGAGGGTTCGAGAGTTTTTGTTGTTTCTGTTGTTTGGGTTGTTTCTATTGTTTTGTGAATTTGTGAATTTCGTTCTCGGTGCTGTGTAATATTGTCGATTACAATAATGGAATTGTCGATCATCATGCCCACACCAAGGATTAAACCCGAAAGGGAAATGATGTTGATGGAAAGTCCGGTGAGGTAAAAAAGCAG
>JBBQPP010000274.1:0-5795 GCA_038217255.1 Bacteroidales bacterium
AATGGTTTTATAGTCTTTAATAAAAAAGAAAAGAACGGCAACAATTAATCCGGGAACTGCTACTATTCCAAGAGCATGCCGCCATCCCCAATGAGCAGCAATAAAACCCCCAATCGCAATCCCAATGGCACTTCCAAGAGGGATGGAAGCATTCCAAAGTCCCATCATCATCGCCCTTTTTTTAACAGGAAACAAAGCGGACATCATTGCTGATCCTCCGGGAGCATAGCCTGCTTCACCAATTCCAACGAATGTGCGTGTTGCAAATAATTGTTTGAATGATTTTGTAAAAGCACCCAGACCCGTAGCAATTCCCCAAACAACAGCCATTATTCCGATGGTTTTTTTCCGGCTCCAGCGGTCAACCAAAATTGAAATTGGAAATGTAAACAGTACAATCGATAAATAAACAACCGAAACAAGTGCGCCACACTCTTTATCCGTCAGATTCCAATCGGCTTTTAGAAATGGGAACAGAGATGAAATCACCATCCGATCGATATAATCAAACATATAAAGCAGAAAAAGCAAAGCAAAAATGTAATTCGTATATCCCTTTGAGAACAAATATCCATGTTCAATTTTTGCTTCTTTCATAACTTAACTTTTTAAAAGATGAAAAAATCGGGTAAGTTTTAATGTAAAAATAAAATTAAAAAGGATTAATTTAATAAATACCTGAAAATAAATACCTTTTTATCGGCAATTCATGCCTTCTGTGATTGTTATTTCCTGCAATACTTTGTCCAATAAAATATTTACACATATTTCAACACTCTTGTTTGAAGTGTCGATCGCCAAAACGGCATTTTTCGGTATTTCAAACGGTGCACTAATTCCGGTGAAATTTTTAATCTCCCCTGAGCGTGCTTTTTGATATAACCCTTTTGCATCGCGGCTTTCGCAAACTTCAAGTGGAGTGCTCATGAAAATTTCAAGGAAGTCCTCGTCTCCTACAATCTCGGAAACAAGATTTCGAATATCCTCGGTGGGGCTGACAAATGCGCAAATACAAATCACACCTGAGTTTATTAATAGTTTAGAAATTTCTGCAATCCGGCGAATATTTTCCATGCGGTCTTCAGGCAAAAACCCTAAATTATTGTTGATTCCAGAACGGATATTGTCGCCGTCAAGTATCTGTGTCAAAAAGCCTTTTTCATACAGATTTTTTTCAAGTGCTGTTGCCAGCGTTGTTTTTCCTGAACCCGAAAGACCTGTAAACCAGATTACTTTCGACTTTTGGTTCAGCAGTTTTTCCTTTTCCCGGCGCGAAACTATTTTGCCAAAAACAGGGTAAATATGCGAAGTTTTTTTAGTCATTTTGTAAAGTTTCTATTCGACAACAAACCAAGGGTTTAACAGATTTTCTTTATTATAAACTACTGATTCATTATTTTCGAATTGATAAACTTTTTTCCCCGCAAATTTTGCTATGGCATGACCAGCCGCTGTGTCCCATTCCATAGTTGGCCCGAGCCGGGGGTAAATATCGGCGTTTCCTTCGGCAACCATACAAATTTTCAATGAGCTCCCTTTTGAAATTATTTCGATATCTTTTCCCTTAGTGTTAATGGATTTGATAAATTCTTCCGTTTCAATATTCATGTGCGATTTGCTACCAACAATAACAAAATTTTCCCTTATTGAAGAGATTGGAAGTTGTTCAATATCATTCAACTCTTGGTTTTCCTTTTCAACTATTGCTTTAAATGATCCGTTTTTGTCCGCCCAATATAAAACTTTTGTTACCGGGACATAAACAACTCCTGCAACTGGCGAATTACCCTCGATAAGCGCAATGTTTACAGTGAATTCGTTGTTTCGTTTTATAAATTCTTTAGTTCCGTCCAGAGGATCAACCAACCAAAATAACTCCCAATTTTTCCTTTCTTCAAAGGAAATCGTTTTCCCTTCTTCACTTAAAATCGGAATTTTTGTAGGAATTAAATGTTCAACAATTGCTTTATGCGCCCGTTTATCAGCAATGGTTATTGGAGAATTATCGGATTTAAATTCAATATCGAAATAGGAATTGTAATACACGTCAAGTATTTCATTTCCAGCTTTAATTGCTGTCTTAATAGCGATTGCTGTCAAAGCAGATATATTTCTAGTGAGGGTCATTTGATTTATTTTATATTAATCAAATCCCGAAGTTCCTTGTCTGATATAGAAGCAGTTTCGCTTTTGTCATATATGGAGATCAAATTTACCGTAATATTTTCTTCTTCAATCTCTATCAATCCAATAATTTCGGTCTCGAGATGGCTAATAATTCTTAACCCACCACTTTTACCTTTTCCTTTGCTTTTTACCAAAAGCCTAATTTTGTAAGAATCCTGTCCTATTTGGGTACCAAATTTGGGGTTTTCAATCAAATCATTCTCTAATTGAAGCAATTCCTTTTTTAAAGAATGATTTTTTTTTAATAACGGCTTAGCTTGTTTCTTAAAGCTTTTAGAAACCTTTGCTTTAACTTTCATTTAAAAAATCAGATAGTGATTGTAACTTATTCCCACTTTTTTTTGCCTCTTTCAATTCGATAATTCCCTCTTGGATCGACTGGAAAACCTTTAATTTATTCTGAAGTTTATAATAATCTGTATTCAGTTTCTCCCACTTTTCATACGGAACAATGACAGCGGTTTTCACACCGTCATCATTTACAATATATTGCATTGCACTTTTCATCTTTTTTCTACAAATCTAATCAATTCAAATAATTTTCACACCGTCACAAACTGCGCAATATTCCTGTTAATTTCGATTCGGTTTAACAACGAGCGTACAATTTTAGTGTAAAGCTGGTCTTTTATAATCAAATCCTCCACATCCGCGTCAATGTTGGGGTTATCGTTTATTTCGATTACATACACTTCGCCATTAATCATTTTCAGGTCAACGCCATACAGTCCGTCGCCAATTAGTGAAGCAGCTTTTAACGCGGTTTTTATTACAATCTCCGGAACCTCTTCAATTGGGACGGTATCTGAATCTCCACCTTTGTATTTGCTTTCGCTTTTCCAGTTATAAATTTGCCAGTGATTTTTGGCCATATAATATTTACAGGCAAAAAGTGGTGTTTGGTCAAGCACACCAATCCGCCAATCGTATTCTGAGGGCATGAATTCCTGTGCAATAATCAAATCCGAACCGAGGAATAATTTCTTTAAAGTTTCATCCAACTGCTCCAGATTATCTACTTTTTCCACACCGATAGAAAAAGCACTGTCGGGTTGTTTTAGCACGAGCGGAAATTTAAGATTTACATTTTGCGATTTCCGGTAACTGAACTTCGATAAAACCATCGTTTCCGGGGTTTTAATTTTGTTTTGTTTTAATCTTTCGTTTTGAAAGATTTTGTTTGAACAACGTAAAATCGACCATGGATCATCAAGAACAACCAAACCTTCGGCATAAGCAGTTCGGGAGAATTGATAGGTATGGTTATTTACGCTTGTAGTTTCCCTTATAAACAAAGCATCGTATTCTGAAAGCTGGCTAAAATCTTCTTTTGTAATAAATTCGGTGTAAAAACCTTCTTTTTCGGCGGCCTTTTTAAAATTCTGTAATGCTGCGGGGCACGATGGCGGATTTTCTTCTTTTGGATTTACCAAAATTGCCAAATCGTATTTATAATTCTTGAAACGTGGACGATTGAACCGTTTTTTTGAAAAATAATCACCCGCAAATTCCTGAACTTTTTCAAGATGATCGGGATTAACTTTTTTCAGGCTTAAAGGAGTTACTTTCTGAATCATCCACTTTTCAGATTTAACAAAATCGATTTGTAGTAACGGCGCTTCAAACAGTTGATAAAGTTTTTGTGCCAACTGCCTGTATTTCGGGTTTACCGATTTGCTGAAATAAACAAAAATGCTGACTTTATTTTCTTTTACCGGTTTGAATGTGCTTTGAATATCATCATCAATATATCCTGAAAGCGAACGGATAAGAGATAAGCTGCTAAAATCACGCAGGGTTGTAACATTTGGAATTACGCGGTGGTCACGCGCAGATGCAAGCAACGAAACATAATACCCCATTTTTTGGTACTGATAGGAATTTGCAAGGTTAAAAATGCGCACATTTTTCAACGATTGAAATTCATTTTCAGTTATATAACGTCTTGAAGAAACCACTTTAACACCTTCAATCTGCAGGTTCCATTTTTTTGGATCTTTTACAACAATAATATTGGAAAGGCTCTGCTTTTCAGTATTTTCATCAATTTGCAATGCCATTCGGATTCCATTTTCACCGGCTGTATAATAATCAGGCAATTCTTCGATAAACTTAAATCCAGCTTTTTCATAAAACCGGACTACTTCTGCATCACTTTTGTGGACTTCGAGCGTAATGCGACCGATTTTCCCTGATTTTGCAATATTTACAGCATATTCCAACAACTGTTTCCCAACACCTTGCCCCTGCATTTCAGGCAACACTGCAATCGAAAAAATTCGGAGCGTTTTTGCGTAGAGATAAATAATTGCAGAACCAACAGGTTTTTTTTCATTCCCAACTCCACTTTCAGCAATTAAAACTTTCTGAAAAGGGCTGGATATGCTGTACCGGATTGCCCGCCGATTACTCTGTTGATATTTTGGGAAGCAAGTGGTTTCAAGCTTTTCAAGAAAATCAAGATCACTCAGTATCGATTTTCGTATGGTTGTTTTCACTATTCGATTTACTATTTCATGACTTTAAAAAAACAGTTAAAAGTAAGCTATTTTTGGTTCAAATGGAATCCTGAATTAATAAGACTTATTCCCCATATCTTTTTTTCTACCACAAAAAATGGCACCCGCAAATTTGCAAGCACCATTTAAATTATCCTCGAAAAGCTAATATTTCATACCCATTCTTCTGCCAAAACTTCTCCCTTTATACCAATAACCACTTCTTTTACCGGCACTTTGCGGGAAGCAGACTGGGTTGCCATTTGCACTATTTGCGACAACCCGCCACAGCACGGAACTTCCATTATTACCACTGTAATTGTATTTACACGGGCCTCATCAATTAATCGGGTTAATTTCTGAATGTAAATATCTTTTCCCTGATCGAGTTTCGGGCAGGCAATTACCATTTTCCGGCCTTTTATAAAATCATTATGAAAATTTCCATAGGCAAAAGCTGCACAATCTGCCGCCACCAGCAAATCTGCACCATTAAAATACGAAGCTGCAGGGTTGATTAAGTGCATTTGAACCGGCCACTGCGTTAATTCTGATGGCACTTCACCAACCGGGGCCGCCATTTTTATTCCTGCTACATTAAATGATTGCGGAGCCGAACCAGCGCAACCACAACCAGCACCAGCCGCTTCTTGTTTATGCTCTTTTTCGCCATGCAACAATTCATGTACTTCACTGATTTTGAACGGCATCATTTCCCGGTTTGCCTTAATATAAGTGAGTGCCTGGTTTAAAAATCCTGTTTCACCATGTTCCTGCAAATGTTTCAAGTGAGCAAAAACAGTGGCTTTCCCACTTTTGATCATCTGTGTAATTACTACTACTTCATCATATTCATCTGCATCGCGTTTTTCGATTGTGATTGCTCCCTGCGGACAATGCCCCAAGCACGAGCCTAAACCATCACACATCAATTCGCTAATTAAACGTGCTTTCCCGTCAATAATTTGTAAAGCTCCTTCGTGGCAATTTGGCACACAGTCGCCACAACCATTGCAAAGGTTCTCATCTATTTTTACTATTTCGCGTATCATAATATTCTATTTTTATGAAAACAAAAGTAAGGATTGAACGTTCCAACCGTTGTATCAA
>JBBQPP010000275.1:0-5790 GCA_038217255.1 Bacteroidales bacterium
TAGCAAAATAAAGGTTTCACCATTGTATTTGGCAAATTTAAAAAGCAGCCGATTTTCGTAATCCAACTTCGCCCTGTAATAACCTTTATCAGTTAATTTTTTAATTTCAGCAGAATCAAAATCATTGTTTTCAAAAAAACCTACCGTTTTTTCGAACTGCTTTTTAACCTTTGAATAATCGATATCGTTGAGGTACAAAACCTTCATAATAAAAACAATTTAATCTATAAAACAATACAAACCCTTTTTGTGCAAGTTTAATAATAACAAATAAAAATTCAATTGTAGCAGATCGTTTTCTGCTTCTTTTTCATGAATGTTTGTTATATGATTTTTAAAAAAGAGGAACCCATATTAACAAATCTCATAAATCCAAATTTTGAAACAAATATATTTTAAATTTTATATAAGTTTAGAGAATGAAAAACAGAACAATCATATTTGAAAAACGCCCCGTTGGGTTGCCGACTTCGGAATGTTTCAAGTTTACCGGGAATCCGGTTCCACAAGCAAAAGAAGGCGAAGTTTTATTAAAAACCGCTTACGTTTCTGTGGACCCCTATTTGCGGGGAAGGATGAACGAAGGCAAATCTTATACTGCCGGTTTTAATTTGGGTGACCCCATGAAATCGGGGATTGTTGCTGAGGTAATCGAATCCAAAAATCCGGATTTTAAAGCAGGTGATTTTGTTGCTGCAAGACTGGATTGGTCCGAATATCAAATTAGCAACGGTGAAGGTTTATTAAAAGTTGACCCAAATGCTGCCCCACTTTCAGCGTACCAGGGAATTTTGGGAATGCCGGGTTTGACGGCCTATTTGGGATTAATGGAAATCGGTCAGCCCAAATCGGGTGAAACACTTGTGGTTTCCGGAGCTGCGGGTGCAGTAGGCAGTGTTGTTGGGCAAATAGGCAAAATTCTCGGTTGCCGTGTTGTTGGTATTGCAGGAAGCGACGAAAAAACCGAAATGCTGAAAAGTGAATTCGGTTTCGACGAAGCAATCAATTACAAAACCGCCAATGTACGCAATGCCATTTCTAATGCCTGTCCCAAGGGTGTTGATGTATATTTCGATAACGTGGGCGGTGAGATTTCCGATGCCGTATTGATGAACATCAACAAATTTTCACGAATTATAATTTGTGGTAATATTTCGCAGTACAACGCAACACGATTGCAAACCGGACCGCGCCTTCAGGGAATTCTACTTGTAAACAGCGCTTTGATGAAAGGATTTATTGTCAATGATTTTGCAGCAAAATTTACGGAAGCCATGAAACAACTTACTCAATGGTTACAACAAGGGAAACTTCAAAATAAAGAAACAATAGTGGAAGGTTTTGAAAATATTCCACAGGCCTTTTTTGGACTTTTTGAAGGAACCAATGTGGGCAAAATGATGGTAAAAATCTAAGGTTCGGAAAAATGTTAAAACTCATTAAAGCGCCCACCATCATAAAAGTAGCCGGAGTCTGCGAAAATTTGCTTATCCGTTTAAGCACCACAAAAGATAAAAATGAATTTTGACTCTCCCTCTTCTACATCTCTGCGCGTAGAGAGGCCTGCCTGCCGGTAGGCAGGAACGATACTGTCGTAGACGTTATCAGGGTGAGTAAAACAAAAAAATATCGTATTTCATTCATATTTAACATCTTGGCCTTTTTTAGTATTACTACTGGCATAAAAACGGATAAGCAATTTTTTCTTTTAACTTTGCCGCAAACTAACTTTTAAAATGATTAAAAGAATTTCAGCAAAAATCGTTATTCTCATTGCCAGCATATTATTGCTGTCACATGCTGTAATTCCACATCTGCATTTCAAAAACGAAGTTTATGTATTTACTTCGGCATGCAGTAAAAATGAAAATCATAAACACAACGCACCTGAACACAACCAGGATAGCAACAACAATCTGGATATTTGTATTCTAAAGCAAGCAGTAGTTGCTCGTTTTAATGATATAAAACCTAAAATCAGCAAACCATTATCAGAAGATAAAAATAACTATCCAGACGGATTTCATTTTGCCGTTTTATATTCCGATTTTTTCCAAATTCATTCACTTCAATTCTCAGGTCCACCCATTCCGTTTAACCCTGTTATTTATTCGCATTTAGTTGGTGGCTGTGTTGATTCCCGGGGCTCTCCTCTTGTTTAAATTTCTGAATTAATTAAAAAGGTTGCGGTAATATTCTTATTGCAACAATTTCTATTTCAAAAATTTAAACAACATTTTCAATGAAAAACAAGCTTTTATTTATTGCATTTGTATTGCTATTTATTGTTGCCTGCAACGGTAAACACAACACAAATACTGAATCGTCAGACATTCATGCCACAACCGATGAACACGATGACGAAGATGTAAAAATTACAATTATTGCATATAGCAACCAATTTGAGGTATTCGCTGAAGCCGATGCTTTTGTTGCAGGTAAAAAATCAAACGTTCTTTCCCACTTTTCGCACTTGTCCGATTTTTCACCCCTGCAAGCGGGAGAAGTTACCATTCGGTTGATTATCGATGGTAAAGAAACAAGCCAAACCCTTGAAAAACCAATAAAAAAAGGAATTTACAGTTTTGATATTCAACCTGAAACCAGTGGAACTGGTAAGCTGAAGTATGATGTTAAAACTGAAAATGGAGATTTCCAGCTGGGTTCAGATATTACCGTTTATGCCACCGAGGAAGAAGCCGATGAAGCCGCGGAAGCAGCAGTTCCATCGAAAACCAATACCACAGTTTTTACCAAAGAACAATCGTGGAAAGTTGATTTTGCCACCGAACTTCCGGTTATTGAACCATTCGGACAAGTAATAAAAACAACAGCCCAGGTTCAATCGGCACCAGGTGATGAAATTGTATTAACAGCCAGAACTAATGGAGTTGTTGCACTTTCGGGTAGCCAGATAATGGAAGGGAAAGCCATTTCGAAAGGACAGGTTCTGTTTTCAATTTCAGGAAATGAGTTGGCTGATAACAATTCGAATGTTCGCTTTTTAGAGGCAAAAAACAATTTCGAAAAAGCAACAGCCGATTACGAACGTTCAAAAGAACTGGCAAAAGATAAAATCGTTTCTGAAAAGGATTTGCTCACGCGTAAAATGGAGTACGAAAATGCAAAAGTAATTTTTGAAAATCTGAATAAAAATTTTAATGCAGCCGGGCAAAAGGTAAGCAGTCCAATGAGTGGTTTTATAAAGCAACTGTTTGTTCAAAATGGTGAGTATGTTGAATCGGGCCAGCCCATTGCAACCGTTTCACAAAACAAAACACTGTTACTTCATGCTGAAGTTCAGCAAAAATATGCCTCTGCCCTACCCAATGTACAATCGGCTAATATTAACGATTTTAGTAACAATAAAACTTATACGTTGGAAGAGTTGAATGGAAAAATTATATCGTTTGGAAAAAACACCAACAACAATAACTTTCTGATTCCGGTCAATTTGCAAATCTACAACATGGGAAATTTTTTCCCGGGAAGTTTTGTTGAAATCTATTTAAGAACAGTTTCCAATTCGCAGGCACTCACAATACCCAATTCTGCTTTAATGGAAGAACAGGGTGTATTTTTCGTGTTTGCACAAATTACACCAGAGCTTTTTGAAAAACGCGAAGTAAAAACCGGTGTTACCGATGGAGCAAAAACTGAAATTCTGAGTGGATTAAACTCGTCAGAACGAATTGTCAGCAAAGGTGCAATTTTGATAAAATTATCGCAGTCAACAGGTGCCCTGGATGCTCATTCCGGTCATGTTCATTAAAATGAGTAATCATGCTAAATAATATCATAAAATTTTCTCTTCAGAATAAGTATTTCATTTTATTCTGCTCGGTTGTGCTTGTGGTTTTCGGAACACGAACTGCCATAAATATGGACGTTGATGTATTTCCCGACCTCACTGCTCCAACCGTGGTAATTATGACCGATGTTCACGGAATGGCGTCAGAAGAAGTGGAACGACTCGTCACTTTTCCGATTGAAACTGCGGTAAACGGTGCAACAGATGTTCGCCGGGTACGCTCGACTTCTGCCCAGGGATTTTCTTTTGTATGGGTTGAATTCGATTGGGGAACCGATATTTTCAAGGCCCGCCAGATTGTAAGTGAAAAACTAATCAGTGTTTCGTCGCAAATGCCGCTGGGAGTTGATCAGCCTGCATTGGCGCCACAATCAAGTGTAATGGGTGAAATATTTTTTATCGGAATGCAGGCCGACAGCACCAGTATGATGGATTTACGAACCATTGCCGAATGGAATGTAAAACCATTGATTTTAGCAACCGGCGGCGTTTCGCAGGTTACCATAATTGGTGGCGATTTAAAACAATTTCAGGTGTTGGCCGATCCTCAAAAAATGAGTTACTACAACGTTTCAATGCAGGAACTGGCAGACGTTTGTACCGGAATCAGTCACAATTCAATGGGCGGTGTGGTCAGGCAATTTGGAAACGAATACGTAGTTCGCGGAATTGCAAGAACTGCCGATGTGGAGGAATTGGGAAACACATTTATAAAAACAAGAAACGACCGACCTGTTCGAATTCGCGATGTAGCCGATGTAGTAATTGGAAGCGCGGTTAAAATGGGTTACGCCTCTGAAAATGCGAAACCTGCGGTTATCATTTCCATTTCGAAACAGCCACATGTAAATACGCTGGAGGTAACCGAACAAATCGAGAAAAATCTTGAAGTGTTGAAAAATACACTCCCGCCAGATGTGCGGCTGGATACAGAAATTTTCCGACAAGCCAATTTTATTAAAACTTCTGTTAATAATGTTCAGAATGCACTTATGGAAGGTGGGATTTTTGTCATTATTATTCTCTTCATTTTCCTTGGAAGTTTCCGAACCACTATCATTTCGTTAGTGGCAATTCCACTATCGCTGCTCGGAGCAATTATTGTTTTAAAAATTTTCGGACTGAATATCAATACCATGAGTTTGGGCGGAATGACTATTGCCATCGGTTCGCTGGTTGACGATGCCATAATTGATGTTGAAAATGTATATAAACGACTCCGTCAAAATCACCAAAAACCAATTGGTGAAAAGCAAACCTCATTTACAGTTGTATTCGAAGCATCGAAAGAGATCAGGGCTTCTATTTTAAATGCTACTGTGATTATTATGGTGGCATTTCTTCCGCTTTTTTTTCTTTCGGGAATGGAAGGCAGGATGTTGAAACCGCTGGGAATCTCATTTATTGTTTCGCTTTTTGTTTCGCTGATTGTGGCCATGACGCTAACACCTTTACTTGCCAACATGCTTCTCACCAACGAAAAATACCTCGATAAAAATAAACAGGAAAAATGGCTGGTTCGGAAATTATCGTTGTGGTATGAGTTATCACTTGTTTGGACTTTAAAATACAAAAAGCTGGTAACCATTTCAATATTGGGAATTTTTATTCTTTCACTTTTTGCTTTATCTACCATCGGACGAAGTTTTCTTCCCGATTTCAACGAAGGTTCGCTGACGCTTTCGGTAATCACAAAACCCGGTACTTCGCTCGAAGAAAGTAATTTATTGGGAAATATGGTTGAAAATGAACTGCTCAAAATTCCTGAAGTTTTAACCACAGCACGCCGCACAGGAAGAGGTGAATTGGATGAACATTCACAAACGTCAAACAGCGCAGAAATCGACGTTAACTTTAAACTGGATGAACGTATTCAGGAAGAGTTTTTGGCTGATGTGCGCAAAACGCTGGCAGGAATTCCGGGCATAGCGTTTACCGTTGGTCAGCCATTGGGACACCGGATTGACCACATGCTTTCC
>JBBQPP010000276.1:0-5780 GCA_038217255.1 Bacteroidales bacterium
ACTTCTTGCCCATAATACGGAACTTGTAAAACATTTTCTTTTCGATCAATGTTTTGACCAAAAGGTGTTTCAGGCTTTCGAGTTCGCCCTCGCCCAGCAAACGGTAAAGGTCTTCCACCGCGTCCATGCCCGGGAGCCTCAGTTTGAAAGCCCGCCGGTAGTTTTTACTGAACCTGGCTTCCCTGCGGTCGTTGTCGAAAGCGTTCCGGCTGTCTTCCTTGAAAACGGACAGCATGATGCCGCCCACCACAAGCTCCGCCAACGAATAGTCTTTGTGCTTGCGCGGATCGCACAGGTCCATGATTTTTTCTTCCAGCCCGGGAAAACCAGACTGGATAGTTTTGGCATTTTGACAGGCTACCTGCTTACCTTTACTTTGTTTCTTTGCACATTTCCCCCAAAGGATTTTTGGCGGTTTGATTAAAAATAGCTATGCTTAAAACGTTAAAAGCCAGTGTATTGAATACAAATAAAACACCGGATTTTTAACATAATCAAATAAATATTATGGGGAAATACCTATACTTGCCCCAACGGGCAAGCTACGAAAAACCCCGAAAAAATTATCCCGAAAAATATTTTTTTTCCACCATGCTTAAATGATTGAAAATCAATAACAGGGTTTTTTTACCGAATTAATGTTAATGGCTAAAGCCAAGGCTATTTTTATAATAATTCGCCAAGCTAAAGCATGGAGCAAAATACCGGAACTTTTAATCGCCTTCAATTTTCTTAATATCCAACTTTCTCTGTCCTAAAATATTGATATAATTTTGACAATTCCTTTTATGATAGGGATCTTTATGACGCGCGTAATATGATTTTACCATCCAGTCGATTGCTGCATCCATGTCGCCATTCATTTCGCAAGCCAGCGCCATATTAAACATGCTTTTTGCAGCTATTGTTTTGTTTTTATTTGTTGTGTTTTTCTTCCATATTTCAGCGGCTTCCAACCATCGGTTTTGATTTATCAGGTCATCTGTTTTTTTCAATTCAATTTGTCCCGATTTATAATACATTCGTTCAACTTCAATCCAGTGCGGCAATAAAAATTCTGCAAAACGGCTTCCTGCAATATCCGAAGCATTTAAAACTGCATCCCTTCGGGGCGGCAAATCGCGTTTTGCTTTTTGAATGTTATAAGCCAATACATTCCAGTTTATGATATCCGTTTTTATATGCGAATAAATCATCTCTTGTTTATACAGGTCGTAAAAACTCCAGCTAAAAAAAACGTGCACAACTTCTGTGGCTTCATTATAATTATAAAAATCACTATTGGCCAAACACATTGTGTCAGATAAATTCCGCACATATTTAGGCGAAAAAATCCCGTCAGTCGATCCAAAATAATCAAACGACAATAGTAAATCAGCACCTGTGGAATCTGCAATTTGCTGAATGTCATTTTTTGTATATAAGCCAAATTCAGGATCAATAAATTTTGCTTTGGATTTATGGGAATCAGGAATTGAAAGACTTTTTATAAGTTTTGCGAAATGGAAGACTTCTGGATTTATGGTGAGAAGCATTCCGGAATCGGCAGGTTCGTCAAACTTGAATTGCGCATAAACCAGCGAATCATTCAACTTAATATCGGAATAATTCATTGGTTCCAATTCAAAAACCGTATCAAAATATTCTTGATTTTTTATGTAATAAACAAAATTCTGAAAATAGATTTCCGAAGCAATGCTATCTAAATTTGTTGTGTCTGTGAATGTTTCATTATCTTCAATATAATCCGAAAAATTTGGATTGGGCGCTATGTTTGCGTTGTTGTATCTAACGGCAACATTTTTATATTCAGGTGGTAATATTACTTTTCCCGGCACAACAATTTCCAGTTTTAAGGTGGAGGTATTGTTCAGCGTATAACAACTTTGCAGAAAAATGAGGCAAACACATAAATATGTCAGGTTTACATACCGTGACATATCACAAATTATTGAGTCGTACGACCTCTTTTTTGCGTTGTGCCAATACTTTTTGGTAAGCGGCAATCATTTTCAAATCGTCCCTGCTACGGTAATCTGATGCTATTTGTTGAGCCGCTGACAACCACTGGATTGCTGTGTCCAAATCATCTTTCATTTCGTATGCCAATGCCAGGTTGTATCGTGCGTTGATTGCCATTTTTCCGTTTTTGTCGGCTGCGTAGCGTTTCCAAAGCATGATTGCATTGTCCCAGTCGCCTTTCACGAGGTATTTTTCTGCTGCTTCAAAATCGGGCAGGGGAGGGATTGAATACATTCGTTTAACACTTTCCCAAGATGCAAAAAAGCGTTTCGAATAATTTTCGCCTGCCATTTGCGAAGCTATTTTCAGCGCGGTTAGGCGCGGCGGCAATTTGCTGTTTTTCTGGTAATTTCCTTTGTTATCGAGCGCATTCCAAAAAAGTGTGTCAATCATGGTTTTTCGCTCAATTATTTTTTTGGCCGCCGGATCGTAAACCGCCCAAACACTTGCAGTTATTACGTCACGCGGTTTCGGAACCCCGGATTCGGCAAAATATTCGGAATAGAAATAGGAAAAAGTTTCGAGTGAAATAACAAGATCTGTTTCAGTTTCGGTGGTCAGTTTGTTTATCAAATCGAAATCTATTGCGGGGAGTTTTGAACTTGAATGTGGTTTGAAAACCTCCGGAAAAATATGGATTCGGTTATACACATTTTTGTTTTTTAAGTTGAGCGCCAACTCATTCAAACAATAACTTGTTAATATGCTGTCGAGGTTTTCCGGGTCGCCTTTGGCTTTTCGCAGTAAATTATCGTCTTTGTAATAATGTTGCAACGTATCGTTTGCGTATTTAAAATTGCGCGAAATCAGTGCAATATTTTCAACATTGGGCGGTATGTTAATTGCGCCCGGTTTGTAAACGTCGATAGGATATTCTTTGTAAACAGTGCACGAAGTTGTGGCCAGTGCCAAAACTAAAAACCAGAATGTTGTATGTTTCATGGTTATTGGTTATTTATGTCGTTTTTTCTGCGCTTGAGCGTTTCCAAATAATTATAGGTGTTGGTGCGGTACATGGTGTTGTACGATTTTAATGCCCATTCAATTGCCGAATCAATATCACCAAGCATTTCGTAACCAAGTGCAATATTAAATTCGGCTTTGCTTTTTAGCGATTTCGATTTGGCATTTTCTGAAGTTTCTTTCCACAACGTAATTGCGGTTACCCATTGATTGGTATTGACAAGCGGCTCGGCTTGTTTCATGTTTGCATCGCCCTTGATAAAATAACTTCTTCTTTCGGGCCTCCATTTTGTACTTATTTCGTTTGAAAGGTCTAGAGCAATTGCGATTCCTGTTTCCGTCAGTGCAGTTTTTACGGGTGTGAAACGGTCAAACAGTGCGTTGAGTGTATAATCGGCATCGTCCCAATAAAGCGTATCGCGCAGGAGTTGGCGCTGGATTACTTTCTCTACGCGGGGATCGTAAACCCTAAAAATCGCTTCGTATGAAATTTGCATTTGCGCTTCGGCAAAACTCACAAAACTGTTGCTCCCGGATTCGAATGTACTGTTTTTATCGTAATTGGTTGAAACCCGCATTTTCATGTAATCCAGTGACATTATAGCATCTGTATTGTAGGTTTCGCAAAGCAATTTTACTTCGTCCCATGGCATTTCCTTTGTTATAAACGCATTTTTTTCGAAATCTAAAAACCTGTTTTCGGGTATCACAAAATCATATCTCCCCGATTCGAAAAGCAGTTCTCCCAATGCTTTTAAAGTTGTGTCAACTGCCTGAATGTCGTTTATTATTGTGTCATAGTCAAATTGCTGGAGATAAAAAATTTTTTGCAGCGAATCGGCTTTCAAATCTGTATAACTGTCGTCAACAATCCGGGCCACAAGCAACAAACTCTGGATATTTTGGGGGAGCTCCTTTTGCGATTTTTGTGGGATTTCGATATACAACGGTTTTATTGAAACGCATGAAAAAGAGATGAGAATCAGTAAAAATACCGATACACGATTAGCTATTTTTTTGTCGAGATTTTTCAAGCTTGTAAAAAATTAATATATACCCCAGAACTTTCTCAAAAACCATTCCACACTTAACAATAATAAAATAACAAAAAACAGCCATTTCAGATTTAGCATTTCGTTAATCATTTCCTGAAAATAATTTGTGGCTTTTAATCGGTTATTATTTTTCAAATCTGAAATCAATTGTTCGCTTTGATTTGGCTGATAAAATTGACCACCACTTTGCGCTGAAAGCTGAAATAAAAGATTGTGGTTTGCCCGTAAATCAAGGTTTTCGAAATTTACAGGGCTTATTGTAAACCGCCCGGTTTCGCTGTAGGTTTTGTCGCCAATTGCAACATCGGCTGAAAAAGAATAGTCGCCCGACGGTAAATGCCCGGCATTTAGAAAATAGTCACTTCCTTGAATATCAAAAGTATATTCAAATTCTTCGGAATTTGAATTTTGAATTTTAATTTTCACCTCTTCATTATTTACCTTTTCAAAAGCATCGTTGTAAACTTCGGCCCTGAAAACAATTTCATCGGTTTCAGCATACACAGGTTTGAAGTCGATAATAAAATTGTCCTCGTTTTGCCGCAACGCCAGATATTGCACCAATTGATTTACCAACTCGTTGAAAAGTGCCTGGTTTTGATTGACATAGTAATTGTACAAGCGCCAGCGCCAAATCCCTTCGCCAAAAATAAAACCTGTTTTGCGGCCATTCAAAGTTCCGGTTGCGAGTAAGGGTTTCGCAGTTTCAATGTTCATTATTTTTTGGTAGAACAGCGGCGTGAACCCTGCTCCAAGTTCGTAATCGGCAAACGAAACCTGCAACGGTGGAAAACGCGATAAGATTTCTTTAAAATCTTCGCTTAGGTTAAATGTTGCATACGAAGGATTTAAAGTCGCTTGTGCTACTTCTCCCGTGCCGGCCAGCGGTGTAATGGTTGCACCCTGAGCCAATGCATTCAATTGTGGCAGGAATGTTTTGGAGCCAACAATAAACAAAATGGGAATCCGGTTGCTCTGCGCATTTTTTACAATCTCCGCTGCCGATTTGCCCGAAGTTGGCAACTGGTTCAGTATAATCAAATTGAAATCAGAAAAGTTGGCAGGGTAAGGTTCTTCCGTGAAAACCGAAACGTCGTAAGTTGTTTGCAAATCGAGCGTGTTTTTTATCGCTCCAATATCGGGGTGCGGCCCGTCAGAAAGAATAAGTATTTTTTGTTTTTTCTCTAAAACATTTATTACAAATCCGGCCTCGTTGTTTTTTGTATTTCGTTCGTTTTCAACCACTTCAGTTTTAACCGAATAATGTTTTAATCCCGCAGTGCCGGCATCGAGTATAAAATTCTGTGTTAAAAAATAGTTTTGGTTTGGTGGCGTTACCATTATACTTGCCAGTTCATTTTTATCCTGAATTACGGAAAGTCGTATCGTTTTCCCCTTTAATTTCGAAAACTGTGCATCAATTTCAACGGGGAATTTATTCCCCGAAAATGAAGTACGATTAACCCGAATGTCTTGTATCCGAGAATCCACAACTTCAGTAGTATCTCCAAAACCAATGGTATAAATCGGAAAATTCACTTCGTCAAGTAGGTTCAGCGGGTTTTTTCCCTGGTTGTTGATCCCGTCACCAACCAAAATTAAAGCGCCAATATTTTCGTTGAAATGGTTGTTTACAACGGTGCTGATCAACTCGCTGTAATCGGTTTTCTTTTCGCTGAAATTGAGTTCTTCCAACCGCTTTGCCTGTTCCCCAAACGAATATTCAAGCACCGAATATTT
>JBBQPP010000277.1:0-5737 GCA_038217255.1 Bacteroidales bacterium
CCGGTAGGGAAAATGTTGGCAGAAGCAGAGCGTATCCAGCGGCATGAGTATGATAAAGCTACCTTTAAAAGTAAGCTGGACGACATGAAGGATATTCGTGCGATAATTCCTTCCGGGTTAATACTGGACAAGTTAAACGATACATTTACCTATGGGGAACTTCGGGATTGTATTAAAGAAGCCCGCAAATCATTGCACCTTACCGAAGAGAAAGAATTGCTGTTTAATCAGATAATCTGGCTGGCTTCATCACATTATGAATTGGAATTCTCGTTGGATTCCAATATTTCGGAACGGGTAATATTTCCTGTATCGCTAAATGAAAGAAATGGAATTGAAGATGCCCGATTTGTAAAGTTTGTTGATGATGACGGCGAAATAAATTATTATGCCACCTATACAGCTTATGATGGTGTAAGCATTATGCCTAAAATACTCAGCACCAATGATTTTTATCATTTCAATATATCACCCTTGCATGGTGAAATTGCACAAAACAAAGGAATGGCGCTTTTCCCGCGTAAAGTGAACGGGAAATATGCCATGCTATGCCGCCTCGATGGGTTCAATAATTACATTGCTTTTTCTGATAATATTTCGATTTGGCGTGAAGCAAAATTATTGCAGCAACCTTTATTTCCATGGGAATTTATCCAGATCGGGAATTGTGGCTCGCCTATCGAAACGCCGGAGGGATGGCTGGTAATAACCCATGGTGTGGGGCCGATGAGGGAATACGTTCTCGGAGCATCCTTGTTCGACCTGCAGAATCCTGAAGAAGAGATTGGCCGGCTGAAATCGCCCTTGTTAATGCCCAACGCCGAAGAAAGGGAAGGTTACGTGCCCAACGTAATTTATTCCTGCGGATCGATGATTCATAATGAAGATTTGATAATCCCCTACGCCATGTCCGATTATGCATCAACTTACGCGACCGTTAATCTGAAGGAACTTCTGAACGAGCTTAAAAATTCAAAATAATCTACGGTATCCATTTTGGAATTAGTTTTATAAGATCCGTTTACTTCTTGTTAATCGAAAATCCATAATGTGTGAATGATGTAACTATTATTCAGAATTGTGTAATGCTTTTTGACCGTAAAGTAGTGACCTTGATATAGTGAAAATTCATTCACAGCACACACACACTGGAAACGACTTTTCGCTTTACAAAAAAATACGGTTTACCGCCATATCGAAAGGCGAATGAGTGTGCAGAAAAATACAGGAGAGGTGCGTATCCTGTTTAAAGAATTGATGATTAGCGTTACCAATTTTTTTGCGATTTTTTAGTTTGATTACAACAAAAAAATAGAGCTATGAATAAGGAAAAAATAAATTTTACAGATGCCAAATTGTTGCGCAGGAAAGCGGAAGAGAAACTCAATGAAAATCAACAAAAAAAGAGTTTTATCAAGGAAGAAACGGATGTAAAAAAACTCCTTCACGAATTGCAGGTGCATCAGATTGAATTGGAAATGCAGAATGAGGAACTTCGCCAGGCATACGAAATAGCAGAAACGGCACTAAAGAAATACACCTTGTTATTTGATTTATCTCCCATGGGTTATTTTACACTCGATCCGGAAGGGGCTATTTGCGAGTTGAATTTTGCGGGTGCCGAAATACTTGGAGAAAGGCGTTTTAGTTTAATAGACAGCAATTTCAAACTTTTTATTGCAGAAGGTTCAAGGCTTGTTTTTAACAACTTTTTCAGAAAAGTCTTTACAAGTAATGCAAAAGAATCGTGCGAAGTGTTATTGGGTTACGATAAAAAAACTTTGTGTTTTGTTTATATGGAAGGAGTAGTTACTGACGATGATCAAAAATGCCTTCTGTCGGTAGTCGATATCTCCAAATTCAATTTGCAGAACAAATCGTGAATAACATTCAACGCCAAATATTTTCGTAACAGTTAGAATATCATTCTTATACCTCTGATTCACCTTCAAGAAAATGTGTGAATGATGTAACTCTTATCCTGAATTGTGTAATGCTTCCCGTTACCGTTTAGCGTAATTTTATGCTAAAGATATAACCATGGAAACAAATTTTGATATGACCGGATGGGGCGAAATAAGTGGTCAACTTAGAATGAAGTACCCGGAATTAAATGATGCTGATTTGTACTGGGGACGTACATCGAGAGACGATTTGATAGCAATGATTTCTGCCAAACTGGGTAAAACAAAAAAAGAATTGATGGATACAATTAAGTCACTTGATTATCACTCCTAAAAATAAAAAAATGAAACGACCATGCAAAAATGCTTCATAAATGAGCATCATAAACCAGGGGGTTCCATCGAATACAAAATAAAAACAAACAATAATAATGAGATGAAAACAATTAATGAATACGGACCAAAAACATTGCCCGATTATGTAATGGAACGTGATGTGTTTGGACAAGTAAAATCAAAAAGACAATCAATAACAAAAAAGTTTAATTATAAGAAATTAAATGCGCCCGATTTAAAAGTGACTTACGCCGGCCTTGGCATAAGGGTTCTGGCCACTTTTATCGATTTAATCATTGTATTTGGAATTCTGCTGATCCCAGAAATATTTCTTTTTTCTTTCAATCTAAGCGATATCGATTTAAACACATATCGGGTTTTAATAGGTTTTGGTTCCTGGGCCTTTTATCAAACTGCATTCGAAAGTTCTGGTTACCAGGCAACCCCGGGCAAAATGCTGCTAAAACTAAAAGTTATCGACTTGTACGGAAAAAATATAAGTGTTGTGAGGGCCCTATTCAGAAGTTTGTCGGTGCTTATTTCGATTGTGCCGTTTGGCCTTGGGATATGGTATATCTCAACCGATAGAAAGAAACGGGGCTGGCACGATCTAATAGCAGGCTCTTATGTAATAAAATCATAAATCAATAAAATAATACGACATGAAATCAACAAAACAGTTAGGAATTTGGATGGATCATTCAACAGCCAACATAATGGAATTATTAAATGATAAAGTAGTAAGCATTACTTTGGAATCAACTCCCGCCTTCCCGGAGCAGGTGCAAAACCTGAGAATGGATGAAAGCCTGATGAACAATAAGGAGCAAAATGAACAGTCTGACTTTTACGAAAAATTAAGTTCTATCATAACTGACTACGAAGAAGTACTCCTGTTTGGTCCAACCGATGCCAAATCCGAACTATTCAACCTCTTAAAAGATAACCGACAATTTGAAAAGATAAAAATTTCTGTTCAGCCTGCTGATAAGATGACTGATAATCAACAAAAAGCCTTTGTGAAGGACTTTTTTAGCAAAAAGGAAAATAATGGCTGAAACAGAACCAAAAAACGTTGCCATTATTGTTGCCCACCCCGACGATGAAACGCTATGGGCGGGAGGAACAATTTTGAGCCACCCAACATGGAATTGTTTTATTGTTTCGGTTTGCCGGGGAAACGATACCGATCGTGCCCCAAAGTTTTATAATGCCTTGAAAGTACTTGAATCGGAAGGGATTATGGGCGATTTGGATGATGGACCCAATCAAAATCCGCTCGATGAAGAAGAGGTTGAGCGAACTATCCTGGATTTGTTGCCAAAAAAACATTACGATTTGATTTTCTCCCATAACCCAAAAGGTGAATACACCCGCCATATGAGGCACGAAGAGGTAAGCAGGGCAGTAATCAACCTCTGGAATAACGGTAAAATATCGGCTGATGAGCTTCGCACTTTTGCTTATGAAGATGGTAACAAAAAATACCATCCGCGAGCGGACAAAAATGCTGCAATTAACCGGAAGCTCACCAAACGAATTTGGATGAGAAAATACAGTATTCTGACAGAAACTTACGGTTTTAAAAAAGATAGTTGGGAGGCACGAACAACTCCGAAAGAGGAGGCTTTCTGGCAATTTACAAATTCGTTTATCGCTAAAAAATGGCTAATTAACGGAGGGGTTTACTTATGAAACGACCACGCAGAAAGCTTGACAAACGAGCATCATTAAATAGGGAGTTACATCGAATACATTTAAAAAACCATTAATTTTAATGAGATGAAAGTATTGGTATTATATGATTATCCTCCGTCGCCCGGAGGACTTGCCACCCAAGGAGATTTGCTTTACAAAGGGTTGGTAGAAATGGGAATTGACGCCCACCCGGTGCATTTCGAATCGGCACAGGAGAAGGAATGGTATTACCGTTGGTTTGAGCCCGACATTGTTGTTGGAGTTGGATACTGGGGGCACACGCCACAACTGGTTCTTCACCCGCAGCGGTATGGTGTTCAGGCGGTTCCATGGCTGGTTGCCGATGGTTATATTGCCAACTACCAGGAAGTGTTAAATGCGTTGCCGCTGATTCTGGTAACCTCCAACTGGGTAAAAGAAATGTATGTCCGCGATGGTATCGACGGCAGTAAAATTGAAGTTTTGCCTGTGGGCTGCAATACGGATACTTTTATTCCTTTTCAAAAAAATGATCCAAAAATTTTGGCTGTTCGCGAAGCTTTGGGTGTTTCGCCTGACCAATTAATGATTCTCACCGTTGGCGGCGACGCAGCATCGAAAGGCGCACAGGAAGTGATGCAGGCGCTTGCCATTATCGATACCAAAGCTCCCGACTGGAAATATGTGTGCAAAGTGTGGCCACAGCCGCGAACCAAAATACAAAACCTCGCCGACCTGGAAATGGCAAATCGCCTCGGTATCGAGAAGAATGTAACGTATGCAACAAATACCATTTCACGGAATTTTATGCCCTACCTGATTGGCGCATGCGATATTTATGCAGCACCTTCACGATTGGAAGGTTTTGGAATGCCGCAGGTAGAAGCCGGGGCATGTGGAAAACCCGTTGTCAGTATAAAAGCTATGGGAATGCTGGATACATTAATCCATGGAGAAACAGCATTACTGGCTAAAGTAGCAAGGAAAATTGTAGTAAACGAAGTGCTGCTTGGAGAAGAATCAGGATTTGAAGATCAACAAAAGGTAATTTTTAAAGCGCCACGTATTGTCGATTACCGGGCAAATGTGCAGGATATTGCAAAGTACTTGTTAAGGCTGATGAAAGATTCAGCTTTGCGCGAAAAAATGGGCAAAGCAGGCAGGGAAAGGGTTGTGGAAAATTTCGATTACCGGGTGGTTGCAAAACGATTTGTGCAGATTATTAATGATAAACTGGGGATATATTAAAGTCGGAAGGCGGAAGTCGGAAGGAAGAACGATAAAGTTCAATGTCTTAGAATCTGAAGTTGCCACAGTTTTTTTAAAACAATTACCATGAAAATTGAATTTTCGAAAGAGATAGAACAAGCAAAGAAAGCTGCACTCGAAGTACTACTCCATAATGCCAAAGGACCATATCATGGTTTGCCACGAACAGCCGGTTGGGGATATCCCGAACCTTATACACGGGATTTATTGATTTCCATTCTGGGAATTGCAGTTTCGGGAAATCAAAAATTGCTTGACAGCATTCGCAAAGTATTGGAAACATTGGCAAAGAATCAAACAGAGCATGGTCATATAACTTCGCTTGTGCACGACAACGATGATCGTGGGGCAAGTGATACCACTCCTCTGTTTTTGCTAGCCGTCGGAATATTCAGAAAAGTTACGGGTGAAGAGGATTTCCTCGCTGAAGCAGTTGAGAAATCATTGGTTTGGATGAGTTATCAAAGCCCGTCAGACAAATATTTGGTAGCACAACAACCTACCAGCGACTGGCGCGACGAGCAATGGGTAATTGGATACGGATTGTATGT
>JBBQPP010000278.1:0-5734 GCA_038217255.1 Bacteroidales bacterium
TTTTATATGAGTGTAAATTCAAACATGAAACAGGTGCGCAAATATGCCACAATTTATATTGAACCCGAAGGAATTGATAAATATGAAATATTAAGTCGCAATCATGCCGATGAGCTTTATGAGATAGGATACAATTCGACAGTGAAAATCCTGAACAAGTAAAACCAAAATTAAAAAGAGTCAATTGAGTTTGAATTCAGTAAACTTTATCTAATATAACCATTGCTCGAAACTCAGTAATTGATGCTCGGAGCTCGAACGTTGAGGCTCGGAGCTGGAAATTTGGGGCTCGGAGGGCAAATGTTTAGGTAAAAAGGCTCAACGTTGAGGCTCAGGGAGTAAAAATAATAGGCCAAGAACCACAAAGTCGAACAATTTCATTTAATTTATATTTGTAAAGTGTAATTTTATATGTACGCAAAAGAAACTTTACAATTAACTATGAAAAAAATACTCATCATATTTGCCCATCCCGCAATCGAGAAATCGAAAATTCACAAACGGCTAACAGATTCACTTAAAAATTTGCACGGCATTACTGTTAATAATTTATACGAAAATTATCCCGATTTTTATATCGATATTGTAGCTGAGCAGCAACTGCTTATTGAGCATGATATTATTGTATGGCAGCACCCTTTTTATTGGTACAGTTCGCCCGCAATTTTAAAAGAGTGGTTCGATTTGGTTTTGCAACACGGATTTGCCTATGGACTAAAAGGCCGCAATCTAGAGGGGAAACAAGTTTTATCTGTAATTTCAACCGGGGGAAATAAAGAAGTTTACGCAAAAGAAGGCCGAAACCATTTCACTATTAATGAATTTTTGGTACCGTTTAAACAATCGGCAAATTTATGTGGAATGGAATATTTGCCGCCTTATGTAATTTATGGCTCTCATATTTTAAATTATGCTGACATAGATAAACTTACTGTTGAATATAAAAATTTAATGACTGCTTTGCGTGATAATAAATGGGATAACACCCAGCTAAAATCAGTAGAATATTTTAATGATTTATTAGACTAATATGCATTATCAGGATTTTTTCTTTCAGGCGTTTATTTATTTGTCTGCGGCTGTTTTAACAGTTCCGATAACAAAAAAGCTGGGACTGGGTTCGGTTATCGGCTATTTAGTGGCAGGAATAATTATCGGTCCATCTGTTCTCGGTCTTGTTGGTCAAGACCCCGATAAAGTTATGCACTTTGCAGAATTTGGTGTAGTCTTAATGCTTTTTGTTATTGGCCTCGAGTTGCAACCTTCACTTCTTTGGAAAATGCGCCGATCGATTTTTGGACTTGGCGGGTTACAGGTATTTATTACCTCCGCGATAATTGCCGGGTTAGCACTTTTTTTTAACTTTAAAATTAACCACGCTGTTGCAATTGGTTTAATTCTGGCACTTTCGTCAACTGCCATTGTTTTACAAACTCTAACGGAAAAAGGGATGCTGCAAAACCCTGCGGGTCGTTCAGCATTTTCTGTACTGTTATTTCAGGATATGGCCGTAATTCCTATCCTTGCAATCATTCCGATTTTGGCAGCGGTCAACGGGAACATCGATTTGTCCGGATCAGAGCTCAACCAGGTATCGGGAATGGCTTCACTCCCAGGTTGGATGCAGTTGCTTGTATTAATTGCAGTAATTTCATTAATCGTGTTTGTGGGCCGTTTTGTAGCCCGGCATATTTTTCGCCTCGTTGCTGAAACCGGGATGCACGAAGTTTTCACCGCAATGGCGCTATTGCTTGTAATCGGTATTGCATTGGCAATGTCAAAAATTGGCCTTTCACCTGCCCTTGGGACGTTTTTGGCTGGTGTTGTATTGGCAGATAATGAATACCGCCATGAGCTGGAAACAACCATCAACCCATTTAAAGGACTATTACTGGGTTTGTTTTTTATTTCAGTTGGGGCAAGTATTAATTTTGTTCTTCTTATTGAAAATCCATATACTATACTTGGTTTTGTTGCGCTTTTGATCATCGTAAAATTTATCGTTCTTATAATTCTTGGCAGGTTATTTAAATTGCGTAAAGGTTATGATTTTCTTTTCGCCTTTTTGCTTGCTCAATCAAGTGAATTTGCTTTTGTTTTAATTTCCTTCTCCGAGCAAAATCAGCTTTTAGATAAAAAAACTTCGGGATTGCTGCTACTGATGGTAGCGCTTTCAATGGCTATTTCACCATTACTACTAATATTTAATGAAAAAGCGCTGGCACCCATTCTTACTAGAAAGCAAAACAAAATTGAATATGATGATATGGAAAGTTCAGACAATCCGGTTATTATAGCAGGTTTTGGGCGTTTCGGTTTGGTAATTGGACGTTTGTTGCTTGCCAATAAATACAAGGTTACAATTATCGACCATAATCCAGCTAACATTGAAGTATTAAGAAAATTTGGTTTTAAACTATATTATGGCGATGTGACCCGACCTCAGGTGATTGAACAGGCTGGTATAAAACATGCAAAACTTGTTATACTCAGCATGGCTGAATATGATGAAGCTTTAAAAGTGGCCGATTTCATAAAGAAAAATTATCCTCAGGTGAAAATACTGGCACGTGCAAAAGATATTTATCATGTTTTTGAGTTTTTCAAACGGAACGTAAATACCGTGCAGCAGGAAGTTTTTGATTCAGCGGCTGAGCTTGGAGAAAAGGCGCTAATACATTTGGGCTTTTCGAAATATGAAGCATACCGTTCGGTTCGTACTTTTAAACACCATGAAAAACAGGTTCTGCTTGATTTATATGCCCTTTGGAAAGAAGACCATAAAAAGTTTATCCAGGAAGCCCGCCGTTTTTCTGAACAACTTACTGAAATACTTCAAACCGAAAAAGACTATTTAATACACGAAACTGATTATGCATGGAATGTCAATTCCATAAGGGAAGAAATTCAGTCAGAAAAAAAACCACTTGAAAATGGTCCTAAACATAAGTAACATTGTGAATTTAGACTTTTTCTAAATTGTTCTTTTTCAAATAAAACTGATTTTTGACAATTACAGATTCACATAAATGCCTAAATTTGCAACGTGGAAATAGCAGAAATTACAGAATATTGAGTTCAGACATTAAACATACTGGTTTTGTTAAAGAAATAAACGGTACATCGCTTATTGTAAATATTGTAAATCAATCCGCTTGTTCAACCTGTCACGCGCAAAGTGCCTGCTCGGTTTCCGACTTTCAGGACAAAGAAATAGAGATTAGTAATGTTGATGGCAACTATTCACGCGGACAGGAAATAACGGTAGTTTTTAAAGAAGCACAAGGTTTTACTGCCCTTTTTTATGGCTATATTTTACCTTTCATTTTGGTGCTTGTTACTTTAATAATTTCAATTTCGATATCTGAAAATGAATTGATTGGGGGATTATTGGCATTAGCAATATTAATTCCGTACTATATAACAATCTATTTTTTTCGTCATTTATTAAAAAATGTTTTCAAATTCGAAGTTGAAGAAAAGATTTAATTTATGAGTATAACAGTAATATATACCATTGCCACATTAAGCATAATAGGAACATTTTCAGCTATCATACTTTACTTTGTGGCACAGAAATTCAAGGTTTTTGAAGATCCGCGTATTGATGAAGTGGAGCAAGCGCTTCCGGCTGCAAACTGCGGTGGTTGTGGATTTGCTGGTTGCCGGGCTTTTGCTGAAGCTTGTGTTAAAGCCGATGACCTTTCAGATTTGAATTGCCCTGTTGGAGGAAATGAAACAATGGGAGGTGTTGCAAAGTTACTGGGGCTGGAAGCGGTAAAAAAGGCTCCGCGCACAGCATATATCCGTTGTAACGGTACCTGCGATCATAGACCAAAAACCAGCAATTTTGACGGCGCTACCACTTGTGCAATTGCAGCTTCTGTTTACAGTGGCGAAACGGATTGTCAGTGGGGATGCGATGGTTTCGGTGATTGCTACGATGCTTGCGAATTCGGCGCTATTGAATTGCGCACCAACTTAGGTGTTCCTTTAATTATCGATGACATGTGCGTGGCATGTGGAAAATGTGTTGATGCTTGTCCGAAAAACCTCATCGAAATGAGGAAACAATTCCCAAAAAACCGAAAAGTTGTTGTTGCCTGCCGGAATAAAGATAAAGGTGCAATAGCCCGAAAAGCTTGCGACGTTGGTTGTATTGGATGCAGCAAATGTGAAAAAGAGTGTAAATTCGATGCAATTACGATTGACCAGAACCTCGCATTTATCGACTCCGACAAATGTACGCTCTGCCGCAAATGCGTTCCGGTTTGCCCAACAAATTCAATAATCGCATTGAATTTTCCACCAAGGAAAATAGTAAAAGAGGAAAAAGAAGAGTGTAGCACCGCTAAATAATACAGAATGTTAAAAACGTTCAAAATTGGTGGAGTTCATCCACCCGAAAATAAAATATCAGCAGGTAAAAAAATAGAAACATTACCAATTCCAAAAACCGTATTTATTCCGGTTGCACAGCATATTGGAGCACCTTCAACGGCTGTTGTTAACAGGGGTGATGTGGTTAAAGTCGGTCAGTTAATTGCCAAAAGCAGCGGTTTCGTTTCAACCAACATTCATTCATCTGTTTCGGGAAAAGTGAAAAAAGTTGATATTTCAACCGATAGCTCGGGCTACCCGAAACAAGGTATTTTTATAGATGTTGATGGCGATGAATGGGTGGAAGAAATCGACCGTTCGGAAACATTAAAAAGCACTTTTGAACTTGATGGAATGGCCATAGTTCAAAAAATCCAGGAGGCCGGGATTGTAGGTTTAGGTGGCGCAACCTTTCCCACACACGTAAAATTAGTTCCACCAAAAGGAATGAAAGCAGAAGTGCTTTTAATTAATGGTGTTGAATGTGAACCTTATTTAACTTCTGACCACCGGTTGATGTTGGAAAAAGCAGACGAAATTCTGGTTGGTACACAATTATTGATGCGGGCAATGAATGTTGAAAAAGCCACAATCGGAATTGAAAACAACAAGCCTGATGCAATTAAGCTTCTAAGCGATAAAGCAAAAAATTATAAAGGAATAACTGTTATTGCCTTAAAAGTAAAATATCCGCAGGGAGGGGAAAAACAACTGATAAAAGCGGTTACAGGAAAAGAAGTTCCATCTGGTGGTTTGCCAATTGCAGTTGGTGCAGTGGTTAATAATGTGGGTACTGCGTTTGCGGTTTATGAAGCTATTCAGAAAAATAAACCACTTTTTGAACGGGTGGTTACAGTGACAGGGAAAGGTGTTACAAATCCTTCGAATTTAAAAGTTCGTATCGGCACTGCTACTTCGGAATTAATTGAAGCCACCGGTGGTTTGCCCGAAAATACAGGAAAAATTATTAGTGGCGGCCCAATGATGGGACGTGCAATTGCATCACTTGATGTTCCCGTTACAAAGGGAACTTCAGGAATCCTTATCATGCCAAACGATGAAGCCAAACGTGGGGAATATATGGACTGTATCCGTTGTTCGCGCTGTGTTTCGGTTTGCCCAATGGGTTTGGAACCTTATTTACTGATGACTTTTGGGCAAAAGAAAATATTCGACAGAGCTGAAAACGATCGGATAATGGATTGTATTGAATGTGGATCATGCAGTTACACTTGTCCTTCGAACCGCCCATTGCTTGACTACATTCGGTTTGGAAAAGGAAAAGTGGGAGCAATAATACGAACAAGAAAAAAATAGACAAGAGTTGCGGGTTGAAGGTTACGAGTTACAGGTT
>JBBQPP010000279.1:0-5728 GCA_038217255.1 Bacteroidales bacterium
TGTCGAATTGTATCCTATCTCATAAAGCTCATCGGCATGATTGCGACTTAATATTTCATATTTATCAATTCCTTCGGGTTCAATATAAATTGTGGCATATTTGCGCACCTGTTTCATGTTTGAATTTACACTCATATAAAACGAACGCGTTGCTATCTCAATCAGATTTCTAATATTCTCCTTTTGTTTTAGTGGGCTGATATTGGAGACAATTATTTGCTCGCAGTCGTCTTTTATAGGTTCAATCGGCATATTATCGAGTACTCCGCCGTCAACATAAAGGTTTCCATTTATTTTTACCGGTGCAAAAAGGATGGGAATAGAACTAGATGCAAGAATGATGTTTTCCAAAATGCCGGTGTTGCGGTATTCAACGGTGCCGGTGTTCAGGTTTGAAAGGGTAACAAAAAGGGGAATTTCCAAATCTTCCAAATTTTTTGCAGTTATCTCATTGTGAAATAACTCTTTCAACCCGTCTAATTTCATTAGTCCGTCTTTTGGTAATTGTAGTTTGGTGTATTTAAAAAAGGAATCTTTTTTTAGCAAATCCCTTATTTCATTTGGTTTTTTTCCGGCGGCAATAAAAGCACCGGCAATGGCACCCGCACTGGTTCCTGAAATAACATCTGGTTTAATACCCTTTTCTAAAAGTGCTGCAACAACGCCAAGGTGCGCGAAACCCCGCGTTCCGCCTCCGCTTAAAACCAAGCCAGTTTTGTATTTTTTCATGATAAAAATTATTTTGATTCATTCCGCCAAAAACCAATCTTTCATAAATTCTGCATCGGTGTTTTGATTTTTGTGCCTGAAAACATTGGAACGCTGAACATGGTTATAATCTTTTTTATAGCTTTCAATATTCGTGACAATTTCATTTAGCGCGGAAATCATGATTTCAACTTCGTCATTTGTCATTGTTGGGTGTAATGACCAGCGCACCCAGCCAGGTTTGTCCGATAAATCGCCATGGTTGATTTTGTCGGTTATTTCCTGCGATTTTTCATAAGAAACTTCGAGCAAAAAATGACCGTAAGTTCCAGCACAGGCGCATCCTCCGCGGGTTTGGATTCCGTATTTGTCGTTTAAAATCTGTACCAAAAGGTTGTAATGCGCGTTTTCAACATAAAATGAAATCACTCCCAAACGATCACGCACATTATCTGCCAGAATGCTTAGTCCTGAAATTTTATCCAACCCATTAAAAGCAAGTTTCAATAATTCATCTTCGCGTTTTTTAATATTTTCAATCCCCATTTTATCTTTCAAATCAAAACAAAGCGCGGTTTTAATTGATTGAAGAAAACCGGGTGTGCCGCCATCTTCGCGGGTTTCAATATCATCAACATATTTGTATTTTCCCCAGCGGTTCGTCCAGTCAACGGTACCACCACCGGGGTTGTCGGGCACTTCGTTTTTATACATTGAAGCATCAAAAATCAATACTCCTGATGAACCCGGGCCGCCCAGGAATTTATGGGGCGAAAACATTACAGCATCCAATTTCTCCATCGGATCTTCCGGGTGCATGTCCATTTTTTCGTATGGCGCCGAAGCCGCAAAGTCGATAAAGCAAACTCCACCATGTTCATGCATAATTCGCGCAAGTTCGTAGTAAGGTGTGCGCACTCCGGTTACATTCGAACATGCAGTAAACGAACCAATTTTAAAAAGGCGGTCTTTATATTCTTCCAACGTTTTTCTGAGATTTTCGGGGTCAACCAACAACCCTTCGCCAGGCTCGACAACAACAACGTCGGCGCTGGTTTCGTACCACGACGTTTGGTTTGAATGGTGCTCCATGTGTGTTATAAAAACAACGGGTCTTTCGCGCTCGGCAATACAACTTTTACCCGATATTTTACCACAATATTTTAACCCGAGAATACGCTGAAATTTGTTTATAACATCGGTCATTCCCGATCCGGAAGTGATTATAATATCATTTGGTCCGGCATTTACATGGTTCTTAATAATTTGGTGCGACTTGTGATAAGCCTGTGTCATACGGATTCCCGTTTCGCTGGTTTCTGTATGTGTGTTGCCAACAAATGGCCCTATTATGTTTGTTATTTTGTTTTCGATGGGGGCATACAATCTTCCACTTGCAATCCAGTCCGCATATACAATTTTTTGTTCTCCGTATGGTGATTGAAATGTTTGGTTAATTCCAATAATATTGCTTCGGAATTTTTCAAAATATTTTTCGAGATTGCTCATTCAAACTAAATTAAGAAATCGATGCAAAGAAAGTTACTTTGAATGAATATAATACAGGGGAAATGTCATTTTTTGCGCCAGTTTGCTCTATTACTGAAAATGTAAAATGACAATTAGTCACAATTCCCGAATGGCATGTTGTTTGAAAATAGCCCACCAAACATTTATAATAATAAAAATCAAAGTATATGCAAACAGGAAAAATTGGTGTTACCAGCGAAAATCTATTTCCAATTATCAAAAAGTTTCTTTATTCCGATCACGATATCTTTTTACGGGAGATAGTTTCGAACGCAGTTGATGCAACACAAAAACTAAGGACCCTTGTTTCAAAAGGTGAATTTAAAGGCGACATTACGGATGCAAAAGTAAAGGTTAAATTAGATACTGAAGCAAAAACAATTACCATTTCAGACAATGGAATTGGAATGACTGCCGAAGAAATTGAAAAGTACATTAACCAGATTGCATTCTCAGGTGCAAACGATTTCCTTGAAAAATACAAAAACGATGCCCACGCCATTATTGGTCATTTTGGGCTTGGTTTCTACAGCTCATTTATGGTTTCCGAAAAAGTTGAAATCATTACGAAATCGTATAAAGAAGGTGCAAAAGGAGTAAAATGGAGTTGCACAGGTAGTCCTGAATTTACCCTCGACGAAATCGAAAAAGAGGAAGTTGGGACTGATATTGTCATGTACATAAGTGAAGAAGAAAAAGGATTTTTGGATGAATCGAAAATCAGGGGAATACTCGATAAATATTGCTCATTTCTGCCGATTCCGGTTGTTTTTGGAAAGCAAAAGGAATGGAAAGATGGCAAGCAGATTGATACTGAAGAAGATGATCAAATAAACGAAATCGCACCTGCATGGACAAAAGCACCGGCTGATTTGACGGATGAGGATTATAAAAATTTCTACCGTAAATTGTATCCGATGGCCGATGAGCCGCTTTTCCATATTCATTTGAATGTTGATTATCCGTTCAATTTGACCGGGATTCTTTATTTCCCGAAAATCAAAAACAATTTTGAAGTTCAGAAGAACAAAATACAATTGTATAGCAACCAGGTTTTTGTTACCGATTCGGTTGAAGGTATTGTTCCTGAATTTTTGACACTTTTACACGGTGTGCTCGATTCGCCCGATATTCCACTAAATGTTTCGCGTTCGTACCTGCAAAGCGATTCGAATGTGAAGAAAATCAGCAGTCATATCAATAAGAAAGTGGCCGATCGGTTGGCACAAATTTTTAAGGACACCCGCGAAGATTTCGAGAAGAAATGGGATGACCTGAAAATTTTTATCGAATACGGTATGCTCACTGAGGATAAATTCTACGAAAGGGCTATCAACTTTTTTATGTTTAAAAATATTGATGGTAAGTATTTTACTTTCGAAGAATACGAAAAACTGATAAAAGAAAGCCAGACAGATAAAAACAAAAATCTGGTTCATATTTACGCGACAAATGCAGTTGAACAATACACTTTTGTTGAAGCCGCCAAAAACAAAGGATACGACGTACTACTTCTTGATGACGTACTGGCACCGCATTTAATTCAAAAATTCGAACAAAAATATCCTGAGAAGAAGTTTGTAAGGGTTGATTCGGATGTGGTTGAAAACCTTGTGCAAAAGGAAGATACAGAAAAAAATGGTTTAACTTATGAACAAAAGGAAGAGCTTTCACCAATTTTCCAGGCAGTTTGTCCTGAAAATAAAGACAATTATTTTATTGTTGATTTTCAAAATCTGGGAGAAACCAGTTCTCCAATTGTGATAACACGCAGCGAATTTATGCGCCGCATGAAGGACATGAGCCAATCACAAGGTGGTATGAATATGTACGGTGACCTGCCTGAAAGCCTGAACCTTGTGGTTAACATGAACCACCCGCTTGTAAAAAAAGTACTCGATAGTAAGGACAAAAAATTGGGCGCAAAACTCGAAAAATTGCTTACTCAAATTACTGAGAAAAAGGCTGAAGTTGAGGAATTGGAAAAAGCGCAAAAGGAGTTAAAGAAAGAGGAAATTCCGCAGGCTGAAACCGAAAAACTAAGTGATTTAAATAAAGAATTGTCCAAATTGGAAGAAACAAAACGTGAAAGACTCACAGCTTTTGGCAAGGAAAACAAACTGGCCAAACAAATGGTTGATTTAGCGCTTTTGGCAAACGGAATGTTAAAGGGTGCTGATTTGAATAAATTTGTAAAAAGGAGTGTAGAATTGATAAAATAGTCTGTCTTTGTTTTTTTTGAAATTTAAAATAGGATAACAATAATACAATGCCATCGGCTTTCCAGTCGATGGCATTGTTTTTATATCTGTTTTTTTAATTGTTTTTTTTCAATCAGTTGGTTGAAACCAACTGCTAAGGATGGAGCTATTTGGTGGATTTCTGCGATATCCTTTGCCGTCCGATTTATTGGGTGGATTTAAAACAAAAAATGAAAATCACAAAATCCCCTCCATAATTCATTAAACAAATATTCTATTGCCATTAAAACAGATTAATCTATATTTGAAAGATGATCAGTTTCGAATAAATTATTATTTATAATATGACTAAAATTTATAGTTTAATCATGGCAGGGGGTTCAGGAACCCGTTTCTGGCCAAGAAGTAAAGCGTTAAAACCAAAGCAGTATTTGAATTTGTTTGGTGATGATTCATTGTTGCAATCTACAATAAAACGTTTCTCGACTTTTACACCTGTTGAAAATATTTATATTGTTTCAGGTAAAAGCCAGGCCGCAGTTTTAGAGCAGCAAACTACAATGTTGCCCAAATCAAACCTTATTTATGAGCCTGTTGGAAAAAACACACTTCCATGTATCGGGTTGGCTGCCATGTTTGCCGAAAAGGATAATCCTGACGGAATAATGGTTGTTACGCCATCGGATCACTTGATCGGGAATGACGAGCTTTTCGAGGAAACAGTTTTGGCAGCGGTTAAAATTGCTGATGAACGCGATGGGATTGTAACGATTGGGATTAGCCCAACTTATCCTGCAACCGGTTATGGTTATGTTAAAACTGAAAAAGATATTAATGGTTCAGAGAAAATAAAACAGTTTAAAGTTGAAAGGTTTGTTGAAAAACCAAGCGAAACAGTAGCAGCCCAATATTTAAAACAAGGCGGATATTATTGGAACAGCGGTTTGTTTGTATTTAAAATTTCAGTATTTCTGGATGCAGTTAAACAGTTTGCACCAGCTTTGTACAGCGATTTGAGAAAAATACAGGCTGACCTTGGTAATCTTTCATTTGAAGAAACATTGGATAAAATTTACCGCGCGGTTGAAAGCATTTCGGTTGACTATGGTATTATGGAACATGCCAAAAATATTTACCTGGTGGAAGGAAATTTCGTTTGGAACGATTTGGGAAGCTGGGAATCAGTGTATTTGACAAGTGGAAAAGACGAAAACGGAAATGCCGGTTCGGGTGAATCCATCATCATCGATTCAAAAAATTCATATATATATTCTGAAACGGGTTTGATT